>NZ_JBEGDB010000011.1:0-67949 GCF_043638955.1 Bradyrhizobium sp. 31Argb
CCAAGGCTTCCTCCTAAAAGAAAGCCTTGAATCACGTTCAATCTGATTTGAGAATCCCAAGAGTCCACACGGCCTAGCGCGCGCTTTGCCGACGGCAAGTCGATCCGGATGCCAAGCGGCGCCGGCCATGACGCCCAGGTCCTCGCCACCATCATGCCATCAGGCATGCTGTTCGTGCCCTCGATCGCCGGCATCAGCCATCACTGGAGCGAGAACACCGACGACGCCGACATCGTCACCGGGGCAAAGGTGTTTGTCGATGCATGCCGGCGACTGCTTGTGCGGTGAACGCGCGCCACGGATCTCACTCTCCGTCATTGCGGGGCGTGCGCAGCGCGAGCCCGGAATCCATTTCGCCACGTGTTCTGCGGCTGGATGGATTCCGGGCTCGATGCTTCGCATCGCCCCGGAATGACAGCGTGTGTTGAGGCGCGAACTGCGACAAATCAACCCGACGGGCAAATCAGCAGAAACGTGTCCATCCTTCATGCGAAAAATAATCCGCTTTCGCCGTCGGGCAAATCAGCACTATGACTCCGCGGGTCTCACCCAAGAGAGGGGCGGGTCGCGATCGTCACGAACGTTGCGGTGAGATGCGGTGGACGCGGGTGTCACGACTGACGAGCGTGATATCAGCGGACGGCGAAGTCGTGTGGTCCTGGCGCCCCGACGCTGGCGCTAAGTTCTGTTCGTTGAGCAGAGCGACGGTGGCAAGAAAGCCCGGTCACCGGGGAGAGTACGAAGTAAGCCGTAACACCATCGCGCAGGGAAAGCCGGAATGCTTCGGTTGAACCTGTGGTCCTACCCCCGTGCACGGGACCCATGGGTGCAACCGGCACCCGGCTTTCCCTGCGCCCTCTGCTCAATGAGAGGGTGGAAAGTAACGCAAAGCTCGGACGCAACGCGCCGCGAGAATACGGACTCATGTCCCTTACCATACTCCACCGTCATGCCCCGCGAAGGCGGGGCATCCAGTATCCGGCAGCCTCTCGGCTCAAGCACCGCCGCCTCTGGAATACTGGATCGTCCGCCTTCGCGGACGATGACAGCGGTGCAAGGCGCGAGGGACTCGTAGGGTGGGCAAAGCGACTTCACGCACGGTCGCTTAAACGGACTCCAGCGGAAGCATGCCCACCATCGCGAGCGGAGTGCTTGATTGGTGGGCACGCTGCGCTCTACCCATCCTACGGGCTACGGGCTACGGACTGCAGGATCCCGGCTCGGGGCCGGGACGCCGGGAATGACCGACCGTGCAATGCGACAAAAAGCCGTGAATGTGGCGCGCCGAACCCATCGCAAAGCGGTTACGTTGCCTTGCCAAGCGCCGGCTTTGTGGCCATTTTCGTTAGTCGTACCCGGTTTTGATTACCCGCAGATGCTATTGCTCGAGTCTCTCCCAACCGTCATCGGCGCCGCCGCCATTGCGCCGGCGCTTCTGATGCTCTGGCTCGTCATCGCCGCCGACGAGCGCCCGGGCCCGCCGGCGCAGGTCTGGCTCGCTTTCGTGCTTGGCGCGGCCAGCATCTCGCTGCTTGGGCTGGTGCGGGCGCCGTTCAACGCATTGCTGGCGATACCGGAAAACCCCTGGATGACGCTGGTGGTGCGCTCGCTGTTCGGCGTCGCTCTCCCTGAGGAGATCGTGAAGATCGCGGTGATCATCGCCGTGTCGTCGCGGCGCCGCGCCTCCGCCGATCCGATGGACCCGGTGGTCTACGGCGCCGCCGTAGGGCTCGGTTTCGCCGCCTACGAGAACCTCGCCTACCTGGTCCAGCACGCCGAGATGTGGCGCGCGCTCGCCGTGCTGCGCAGCGTGCTCACGGTGCCGTTTCATGGCGCGCTCGGCATCATCGCCGGCGCCTATGTCGCGATCGCGCGCTCCGGCACCGCGCTCGGCGCACACCGCAAGAACCGCGCCTGGGCACGGTTTTCGAGCTGGGCCATGGTGCTGGTCGCCCCGGTCCTGCTGCATGCCGCGTTCGACTTCCCGCTCCTGACCCTGCAACGGGGCGGCGATCTCGGCTCCACGCTGCGGATGATCCTTGGCTCGGCAAGCGTCCTGATCGGGTTCAGCTCGATCGGCTTCGCCATCCGCCTGATCTACCGGGTCGGCCGCCATCATGCCCCGCGCACCGCGCTTGCGCGTGAACGGCTGAGCCAGTTGCGGCGGATGTGGGCCGTGCTCGTCCTCGGCAGCGGGGCCGGCTTTCTGGGGCTGGCCTTCGTGCTGGCGTCGATCCGTCGCTGGCTGATCAATCCCGAGCACAATCCGGCAGCGATCTTGGTCTCGCTCGCCGCGATCTCCATCGTGATCGGCATAGCGCTGCTGATCGCGACCACTGCGATCTACATCTTCGGGCGAAATCGAATTCGCACGACATCGGAGGGCTTTTCGTCGGCGCCGGGGCCGGGCTAATCTGATATAATCGGAACCGGATATGCTCTAGGATCGCTCGTGCAATTACGCACCTGCCGGGAGCGCTGCGATGACCCTTCCAGACAACCTCGACAAATTGCAGTCCGAAGTGAACGCCTCGGTGAAGGCGCATTGGAAGGCCTTCCTGTTCGAAGGTATCCTGCTCGCGGTTCTCGGCCTCGCCGCGTTGATCGTCCCGGCCTTCGCAAGCCTCGCCGTGACCATCTTCCTCGGCTGGTTGTTCCTGATCTCAGGCATCGGCGGATTGATCGTCACCTACTGGGCGCGCGAAATGCCGGGCTTCTGGTGGTCGCTGATCTCGGCGGCGCTCGCCGTGCTCGCCGGCCTGATCCTGCTGGCGCGGCCGATGCAGGGCGTGCTGACGCTGACCATCGTGGTCGGGGCCTATTTCGTTGCCGAAGGCGTCGCCACCATCATGTATGCGCTGGAGCACCGGCGCGAATTGACCGGGCGCTGGTCGTGGCTCTTGATCGCGGGACTGATGGACATCCTGATCGCCTTCATCATCGTCGCCGGACTGCCCGGCTCGGCGGAATGGGCGCTTGGGCTCCTGGTTGGCCTCAATCTGTTGTTCGGCGGGGCCAGCCTGATCGGCATGGCGCTCGCCGCCCACAGCACCGACCCGTGATTTGGAGCGTTTTCGAGCGAAGTGGATACCGGTTCGCGTGAAGAAAACGCGTCAAAACAAGAAACTAAAGATTCGGTTCTGATTGAATCAGAACCGAATCTTTGGAGGTGACAAGGCCGCATCCATCCGCTATAGAGCCAGCCATGATCAACGCCGCCACCAGCTATTCTTGGTACTTTAGCTACGACAGCTCGCTGGCGGCGGGAGGATCGCGCTCAATTTAGTGAAATTGCAGCAAGACGTCCGAACAGCCGCCAGACCTGGCGGCTTTTTTGTTGGCCGGCAGGTTCAAAAATCAAAGGAGCCCGCCGTGTTGAGTACCACTGACGATCTTCGAATTAGAGAACTGAAAGAGCTGAGTACGCCCGAAGAGGTGATGCGCGAAGTCCCGCGCACCTTGACGGCGACGCGGGTGGTGATGGCGGCGCGCAACGCCATCCACGCCATCCTGAACGGCAAGGACGACCGTCTCCTGGTCGTCGTCGGCCCCTGCTCCGTCCACGATCCCGAAGCGGCCATCGATTACGCCGAACGCCTCGCCAGCCTGCGCGAGACACTCTCTGACCGGCTCGAGATCGTGATGCGGGTTTATTTCGAGAAGCCGCGCACCATCGTCGGATGGAAGGGGCTGATCAACGATCCCAACCTCGACGGCAGTTTCGACATCAACAAGGGCCTGCGGCTTGCCCGCACCGTGCTCTCCGCCGTCAACAATCTCGGCCTGCCCGCCGGCAGCGAATTCCTTGATATGACGACGCCGCAATACATCGCCGATCTCGTGAGCTGGGCCGCGATCGGCGCGCGCACCACGGAGAGCCAGATCCACCGTGAGCTTGCCTCCGGGCTGTCCTGCCCCGTCGGCTTCAAGAACGGTACCGACGGCGATGTGCGTATCGCCGCCGACGCCGTGAAGTCGGCCTCCTACCCGCACCATTTCATGGCGGTGACGAAAGGCGGCCGCTCGGCGATCGCGGCGACCAGCGGCAACGAAGACTGCCACATCATCCTGCGCGGCGGCCGCGCGCCGAACTATGATGCGGCAAGCGTCGATGCCGCCGCGGCAGAGCTGGCGCGCTCAGGCGTCAACCAGCGCATGATGATCGACGCCAGCCACGCCAACAGCAACAAGAAGCCGGAGAACCAGCCGCTGGTCGTCGCCGACATCGCCGGCCAGGTTTCCAGCGGCGAGATGCGCATCATGGGCGCGATGATCGAGAGCAACCTGGTCGCCGGGCGGCAGGACGTTGTGCCGGGGGTCGCGCTCACCTACGGGCAGAGCATCACCGATGGCTGCATCGATTGGGAGACGACGGTCTCCTCGCTCAACGTGCTCGCCGATGCGGTCGAGGCACGCCGCAAGGCGGAGCGCCGCGATGTCCGGGAACGGTTGGCCTAGACGCCTGCTACGAGCCGCTGGGCGTCGCAGCGCCCGGCGGTCGCCTCAGCAACCCCTGCAGATGCTCTTGATCTTGCGATCAAGGGCGGCGTCTTCCTTGTTCACCGGATTGTTCGGGTCGTTGATATTGTTCTCGCTCGGCACCTCGCCGCGGCGCGGCTGACGGTGGCCGATCGGCGCTTCCGGAATCGGCCTGGTCTCGGGACCGGTTTTCGGCACTGTCGTGGTTCCGCCCTGCGCAAAGGCAGGCGCACCGATCAGGGTCACAAGTGCCATCGACAAGATTGTTTTCCGCATCCTGATTCTCCTGCCTCTCAACACACTCTATCGCGCCCGTTCGGGCACGTCGATATTCGTGCATCTTCGATCACACCTTAGGTGGATAGAGATGCACGTCACCGCAATAATCGACGACACGGTAGCGTGTTTCATTAACTCCTTCACGTTGTGAGGGATTGTCCTGCGACAAATAGCGCGGCCCGATCGGCGCCTTGCCATGGCCGCCGGGAATGTCGAGCACGTAATCGGGCTGGCACAGGCCCGAGACGCGGCCCCGCAACGATCGCATCAGTTCCTGCCCCTCTTCGATGGTCGTGCGCAGATGCGCGGTGCCGGGCGCAAGATCGCCGTGGTGCAGGTAATAGGGCTTGATCCGGCATTCGACGAAGGCCCGCATCAAAGCCTCCAACGTGGCGGCATCATCGTTGACGCCCTTGAGCAGCACGGTCTGGCTCACCAGGGGAATGCCGGCATCCGCCAGCCGCGCGCAGGCGGCGCGCGCTTCGGGCGTCAGTTCGCGCGGATGATTGGCGTGGATCGCAACCCAGGTCGTGGCGCCCTCCACACGCAGCGCGCGGACCATCTCCGGACTGACGCGGGCCGGATCGGCCACCGGCACGCGCGTGTGCAGGCGAATGATCTTGACGTGATCGATGGCAGCGATATCGGCCATGATCTCGGCGAGCCGCCGCGGCGACAGCATCAATGGATCGCCGCCGGTCAGGATCACCTCCCATATCTCCGGGCGCGAGCGGATATAGGAAAGCGCGTCGCGATAGGCATCCTCCGACAACGCGGTCGCCTTGCCCGGCCCGACCATCTCGCGGCGGAAGCAGAACCGGCAATAGACCGCGCAGACATGGACGAGCTTGAACAGCACCCGGTCCGGATAGCGGTGCACGATGCCGGGAACAGGCGAATGCGCATCGTCGCCGATCGGATCAGCGTTCTCGCCTACTTGCGTCACGAGTTCGTCCGCGGCGGGAATGAACTGCCGCGCGATCGGATCGTTGGGATCGTCCGGATCGATCAGCCCCGCAATATCAGGCGTCACCGCGATCGCATAGCGCGCGGCGACCTGCTCGAGATCGGCAAGTGCTGCCTCTGGCGCAAGGCCGCGCTCGATCAGTTCGGCGGGCTGGCGCAACGTTGCGGTCAGCTTTCGGTCGATCCGGTTCATGTCTCTCCTGCCGGCGGCGTCCACACCACCTTGTCGATTCTTGGCGCGCCGCTTGCGAGCATCACCAGCCGGTCGAAGCCGAGCGCCACGCCGCTCGCCTCGGGCATCGCGCCGACGGCCGCGAGAAAATCCTCATCCAGCGGATAACGCTCGCCATAGCGGCGCTCCTTCTCGTCCATGGCCCCGGCGAAACGTCGGCGCTGCTTGGCGGCATCGGTCAATTCGCCGAATCCGTTGGCGAGTTCGACGCCGCAGGCATAGACCTCGAACCGTTCGGCGACACGCGGATCGGAAGGATCTGCGCGCGCCAGCGCAGCTTCCGGGATCGGATAGTCGGACAGCACGGTCAGGTGCCCCTGCCCGAGATTTGGCTCAACATGCTCGACCAGAACCTTGCTGAAAATATCCGACCAGGTGTCATCCTCGGCGATCCGTATCCGTTCCTGGGCTGCATCCGCAAGCGCGCCACGGTCACCCTCGCCGTCAACGATGGTGGCCAGAAGATCGATGCCGGCAAAGCGCTCAAAGGCGGACGCAACCGTCAGCAGTTCAGGGACCCCACCGACCTCTGCGGTCTTGCCGCGGAACGAGAAGCGCCCGATGCCGGTCGCGTGTGCGGCCTCAGCGATAACAAGGAGGGTATCGGCTATCACGGCGTCGATGTCATCATTGGCGCGGTACCATTCCAGCATGGTGAACTCGGGCAAATGGAGGTCACCGCGTTCGCGGTCGCGGAACACGCGCGCGAACTCGAAGATCTTGGTTTCGCCTGCGGCGAGCAGCTTCTTGCAGGCGAACTCGGGTGATGTCCGCAAGTAGCGCGGCACCCGGTTTCCATCGGCCCGGGTCAACTCCGTGCGCGGCGCATGCAGATGGGTCTCATTGCCGGGCGAAACCTGCAGGATGCCGGTCTCGACCTCCGAAAATCCTCGCCCCTCGAACCAGGCCCGCACCACCTTGGTCACGGCGCTGCGCGCCTCGAGAAACGGCTTTCTGTCGGCGTGCCGAGCTGGATTCCACCAGGGCGACGGGCGGTCGACGCCACTCATGGCTGCGCTCCCGCTAAAGGACGCTTCACGCGATGCGTCGGGTTATCCATCAACAGGTTGAGAAAATCGATAAAGACCATTGAAATCACTAGATTTCCATCGACAAGCGGCGCCCCCTTGATGCCCGACGGCGAATGCGTTGTCCACATGGCGGGGCTGGACCACGTTCCGGCTCGCGGTTCGCGCGGTTGACAGCCGCCAGAGGACACCACACCTGTCAGCAACCTGCCGAAACCGGCCGCAAAAGGCTGGCATCTCGGGGGCAAATCAGTATGTTGCAGCCCGAAACTGCCGCGAGGCCGCCGAGCGCATCAGCCGAGCCGAGCCGGCGGCCGAACCATTCAGGAAAACCACTTTGAGAGTCATCGCCAGTTCCATCCGCAAGGGCAACATCATTGAGCAGGATGGCAAGCTTTACGTTGTCCTTTCCGCCGAAAACATCCATCCCGGCAAGGGAACCCCGGTCAGCCAGATCGAAATGCGTCGCATCGGCGACGGCGTGAAGGTCTCCGAACGCTACAAGACCACCGACCAGGTCGAGAAGGCAACGGTTGAGGATCGCAACTTCAATTACCTCTATGAGGACGCCGACGGCTTCCACTTCATGAATGGCGAGACCTACGACCAGGTCCAGGTTCCAAAGGACATCGTCGGGTCGTCCGCGCCGTATCTGCAGGAAAACATGACCGTGAAGCTCTCGATGCATGATGGCAATCCGGTCGCGATCCAATTGCCGCAGCGCGCCACCCTCGAGGTCGTCGAGACCGAGCCGGTGACGAAGGGCCAGACCGCCTCGTCCTCCTACAAGCCCGCAATGCTCTCGAACGGCATCCGCACCGCTGTGCCGCCGCATATCTCGACCGGCACGCGCATCGTGGTGATGACCGAAGACGGCTCCTATGTCGAACGCGCGAAGGATTAGCCGATCGAGCTAACGGGGTACCGCGCCGGGGGACGACGCGTTGAAAGTGAAAGCTGTCCGCTTCGTCGCACCTTGGCTGGCAGCTTTCGCGTCGCTCCTCGCCAGCCCCTTCGCCGCTTCTGCCGACGAATTCCGTACTCCTTCGATCTCGGCCGTGCGCGTCGAATGGCGCGCGGTGCTCGATCAGCTCCGCGCCGAGATCAATACCCAGCCTTCGATCGCCGCAAACTTCACCTTTGCGAGCCAGCGCCGCGTGCCTTCGTACGATCCGCGCTCACGGCCCGCGCTGGTGCAATTGAACGCGATCACCTCGCAGCTATTCCCCGGCATCGGCCGCAGCCCGATCCCGGTGCTCCTGCCGTTCGACACCGCAAGCTATCTCGAAGCGCGGCAGAGCGGCACGCCGGAGAGCTTGTCGGTGTCGCGCTATCAGGCGGACTTCCGTCCGGCCGATCTCTTCCATGCAGGAGCCGCCGGTTATGATGCGATGTTCGCACTTGAGCCGGGAGCAGGCAACGGGATGCCGGAGCGGACTTTCACAAGACCGGTCGAGGTGCATATCACCGGCTCTCTGCTCCTCTATGATCTCAACGATCGGCTCGGCGGCAGAGCCGAACCGGTCAAATCGCTTTCGGCGCAATACCCTGATATCCGACGCATCATCCGCGAAGGCTATGTGCGCTACGCCTTCACCCGCTTCGGCGTGCCCTATGTGGTCTCGATCCACTGCCTCGATAGCACGCCGCGGCTGCGGCGACTGGCCTGCCGCGAAGCCTATCCGGTCGCCGAGCGTTTCCTGAAGGCGCTACGCGTCGCCGGCGGCCAACCCTCGCGGCTGCGGCGGGACATCGCCTCCGTGAGCGCCGAGCGGCCGGCCACCGTTTCACCCGAGTTCACCTATCGGCCGAGCGGCGACATCGTCGCCAACAGCGGTTACCACAAGCAGGGTGGCCGCACCGATCTGACCGCGTATTCGCAGATCCGCTTTCCCTTGGCGAAGGCGCCGGCCTTCGTCCATTCGCAATCGTTCGGCAGGCGCGCCGACCAATATCCCTGGCAGGACAGTTTTTGCGAGGCGCGCAGCTTCGAAGTCGGCCAGTGCGCCAACGGCTTTGGCCACCAGGGACAGGATATCCGCCCGGGCGCCTGCCCGCCCAACAACGAAAGCGGGGAGCCCTGCGATCCCAAGCGGCAAGCGATCGTTGCCGTGCGCGATGGCGTCGTGATCCGTTCACGGGGCCAACAGGGGGCGACGCTGCAGGTCAACACCCAGACCGAGCATATTCGCTTCCGATATATGCATATGAACCCGTCGGCGATGGATGCGGACAGCCTTCTCAACGGACGCCGCGTCACGGAGGGCGAAAAGATCGGCGTGGTCTCGAATTATCTCGATCATCCCAACGGCACCACGCGCCACCTGCATTTCGACGTGCAGGTGTTCACGCGCGACGGCTGGCTCTGGGTCAATCCCTACACCACGCTGGTCTCAGCCTACGAACGCCTGATCCGCGGCCGCGGCCGCGAGATCGGCCCCGAACCGCCCGCGGCAGCCGCGGTGGCGCACGCGCAGCCGGAAGACGTGATCCAACGTCTCGATCCGCAGGAAGGTGGCGGCAACTGATTGCCGACCAGGCGATTGACGGAAAGGAGCTAAATCTCCGAAGTCGATTCCGCGATCGTTAAGTGCCTGCAATGCATGGTGGGCAGCAAACTCAAGTGAAACCACGATCGCGCATGTTCTCGACCTTCGCCTGGTATTTTCTGTCGCCGAACGGCCGGATCAGCCGGCAGGAATTCCGACTCGGCTTTCTCGGGATTGTCTTGGTCTACATTCTGCTGGTCCGTAGCTGGCGTAACCTCACCATTCCGCCGGTCCGGTATTACGTCTCACCCGACGTCAATCCGCCGTATGACGGCTCGGTCCGGCTGGCGCTGCTGATCGTTCTGTGGCCGCTCATCGCCATATTGGCGAAACGGTTGCACGATCTGAATGTCTCCGGATGGTGGCTGCTGACCCTTCTCGCCATTCCACTTGTTGCCAGCGCGATCAACATCAGCGTGTCTATTCCATATCTGCTGATCGTTGCCTTTCTGAGCTTCTTTCCCGGAGGATACGGAGACAATCGGTTCGGCCGCGATCCACTGGCGCGCGCCGGAATCTAGCGCGTCCGCCGCGACGCGTTTACAAACCCGCCGAACCGCACTACTCGAGAAACGTCGTGAGCTGCGCGCCCTCGTCGGCCACGAACACAGCAATCAATTCCGCGGGCTCCGTATTGCTCGCATTGGCTGAGACCAGGTGCGTCGAGCCCGGCGGCTCGAAGAAGGACTGGCCGACCTTGAACGTCTCAAGCGGTTCGCCGCCGAGCTGCGAGCGGATTTCGCCCTTGGTGATATAGGCCGTCACCGAGCCGGCATGCCGATGCGCACGCGTGAAGCCTCCGGGGCCGTAGAACACGCGCACGATGGTGACACGCTTGCCCGGCACGTTTGGCAGTGCGTACGAGCCGATCGGCTCGACCTTGTCGAGCGGCGATCCCTCGGCGGCATTCGCGCAAAGCGGCGCGATGGCGCCGGATACCGTGTCCATCATCGCCGGCAATGTCTTTGCGGTGACCAGGGCACAGGCAAGACCCGCAATGACTGCGAGCGAGATCGGGCGCGTCGGTGCGAAAGGAGTTGTCGCGAGCATCGATGCCATGTTGTTCTCCTTTGGAAAAAGACGCTATTCGCCTCCTCTGCCTTGTTTCACGATGCGGCTGCGCCGACCGCTGGTGGCTTCCGTGCCGGCGGCGTCCAGCGATAGGCGACGCCATACCTGTTCCAGACGTTGATCGCTGCGATCGCCGAGGTGAGATAGCTCAGTTCCGGCTCGGAGAATTCCGCGCGCGCCTCAGCATAAACCTCGTCGCTCACGCCGTCGCCCAGCGTCGTCAGCGCTTCGGTCCAGGCCAGCGCGGCGCGCTCGCGGCCTGAGAATTGCGGAGCCTCGCGCCAAACCACGACGAGATTGAGCTTGTCGGCGGATATGCCGAGGCTCTCTGCCTGCAGGACATGAAACTGCACACAAAAGGCGCAGCCGTTGATCTGCGAGGCGCGCAGCTTGACCAGTTCAAGCAACTGTTTGTCGAGCCCGGCCTTGGCCGCCATCTGGCCCAGCGCCCGCACGGCCTCGTAGACTTCGGGTGCGAGTGTCTGAAAGTCAGCGTATTCGGCTCTCGCGTGTGACATCGGTTTCGCCTCATGTTATCAGTATACTGATACATTATAAGAGCACTGATATGTCGCGCAAGGCTCGGTTCACCGGCAAGAAATCGGTCACGGTTCGCAAGACGTCAAAAGGCGGAAAATCGAAAAATCCCGCTCGGAATAGGAAAACGCACGCGGCGGAAAATCTAACGGTCGCGACGCCCCGTCCGCCGCCGCCCGGCCAGGGCAAACGCGGCGAGCAAGGCTACCTCGCTTATCTCCTGCGGCAGGCCCAGGCCGCGACCCGGCTGACAATGGAACGCGCGCTGGGAAAGCTCGGCGTCACCCCGCCGCAATTCGTCGTGCTGACGATGCTGCGGGCCTATCCCGGGCTGTCCGGCGCCGATCTGGCGCGGGTGGCGCTGCTGACGCCGCAGACCGTCGGCGTCATCATCCGCAATCTCGAGCGCGACGGCGCGATCCGGAAGACACCGCACCCGGTTCACGGCCGCGTCCTGCAATGGACGCTGACCAGGCGCGGAACTGCGCTCCTGGAAAAATGCCGGCGCCACGCCCATGCCGTGGACCGGCGGCTGGCTAAAGGGCTGCCCCCCAAGGCGGAACTGATCGTGCGGCGCTGGCTGTCCAAAATCGCCACAGAGCTGCAGGATAGCTAGGTTCCCGCGGCGATGTGACTTTTTGTGTACTTTGATGGCGTCGCTAGATTGGCAGCATGAAGCAGATTGATTCTTTGAAATCCCCTGCCCGCCGGGCTTTCCTGCAAGGCAGCATCGCGGCTGGCACCCTGCTGGCTGGCCCGTTCTCAGCGCTTGCCGCAGCACCACCCGGCTTCGACCAATGGCGCGACAATTTTCGCGCCCGCGCGCTCGCCAAGGGAATCTCGGCGGCCACCTGGACGCGCGTGATGGGCCGCATCGAGCCCGACATGAGCGTGTTCCGGCAGATGCAGAAGCAGCCGGAATTCAACGAGCAGATCTGGCAGTACATCAACCGTCGCGTCTCCGACTGGCGCATCATCAATGGGCGCGAGGCGCTCAAGAAGAACGAGGCGCTGTTCGCGCGGATCGAGAAGGATTTTGGCGTCGAGCGCGGCACGCTGCTGGCGTTGTGGGGCGTTGAATCCGCTTACGGCGATCCGCTGGTGCAGCGGAACCACATGAAGCCGGTATTCCCTGCACTTGCCGCGCTCGCCTGGAACGAGCCGCGTCGCAAGGCCTATTGGGAGACCGAGTTGATCAACGCGCTCAGGATCGTCGATCGCGGCTGGAGCACACCGGAGGAGATGCGCGGCTCCTGGGCCGGCGCCATGGGGCATTCGCAATGGATGCCGGAAGTGTGGCTCAATGTCGGCTTCGACTATGACGGCGATGGCAAGGTCTCGCCATTCGGCCGGCCGGACGACGCACTCGGATCAACCGCGAAATACCTCGTCAACCGCGGCAAATATCACCGCGGCCAACATTGGGGCTATGAAGTACGCGCCAATGGCAGCATGAGCGGCAGCCGCACCTACGCGGCGTGGGCCAGCGCCGGCGTGACCCGCGCCGACGGCCAGCCGTTCCCGCAGCCGAATGCATCGGCGCAACTCTGGATACCGGTCGCGGGCGGCCCCGCCTTCCTGCTGGGTCCGAATTTCTATGCCGTGCGCAGCTACAACCCCTCGATGAACTACGCGCTGGCGATCTGCCATCTCGGCGACCGCATTCTCGGCGCGCCGCCCTTCATCCATCCCTTCCCCGGCTCCGAGCGCGCACTGACGCTTGCTGAGGTGCAGGAAATGCAGACCCGGCTGACCAAGGCCGGCTTCGACACCGGCGGCACCGACGGCCGCGTCGGCAACGACACCATGAAGGCGATCCGGGATTATCAGACCAAGATGGCCCTGTTGCCCGCCGACGGTTACGGCGGACTGAAGGTACTGGCGCGGTTGCGGCAGGGTCCGTAGCGTGTGTCGTCACCAGGTCGTCATTCCGGGGCGATGCAAAGCATCGAGCCCGGAATCCATTTCTCCCCTCGCGACCGCTGCCCAATGGATTCCGGGCCTACGCCTTCGGCGCATCCCGGAATGACGAGAGGGATTGACTGCTGTCACGCCCTGCGCGCGACGGCACCTGCATTCATCCCGCCGTCGATGACGAGCTCAGTTCCCGTCACGTAGCGCGACGCATCCGAGGCCAGATACAGCACGCCGCTGGCGATCTCCGCCGCCTGGCCGGCGCGGCCGAGCGGAGTTGCGAGCTTCGCGCGCTCTTCCGGATCGATCGGCGCGTTGGCGGGGTTTCCCGTCGCCTCCGTCGGGATCTTGCCCCAGATCGGGGTGTCGATGATGCCGGGATGCACCGAATTGACGCGGATGCCGTCACCTATGGCGGCGCATTCCATCGCGACAGACTTCGCAAGCAGCCGCACGCCGCCTTTGGTCGCGGAGTATCCGGCAAGGCCCGCCGCGCCGCGCAGGCCCGCAAGCGAGGACATCATGATGACGGATCCGCCGCCGCTCTTCCGCATCAGCGGCAGAGAATATTTCACCGAGAGGAAAACACCGTCGAGATTAATCGCGGTCTGCCGGCGCCAGTCGGCGAGCGTCATGTCGGTGATCGACGGCACGGAGATGCCGATGCCGGCATTGGAGACCAGCACATCGAGCCGGCCGAACCGTTTCTCGATCTCCGAGATGATCTCCACCCAGCGTGCCTCGCTGGTCACGTCCTGTTGCAGAAACACCGCTTTGCCGCGGGCCTTGCTGATGCCGGCAACGAGCTCCGGTCCCCTGAGCTCGTCGATATCGGTCGCCACGACCGTGGCGCCCTCCTGAGCCAGCAATTCCGCGACCGCCGCGCCAATGCCCGAGGCTCCGCCGGTGACTAGCGCCACCTTGCCTTCAACCTGTCCCGCCATGTGCTCTCCCCGACTGTTTTCTTATCTGATCACCGCAGGCCCCTGATCGGGGACCGCGACGTCGAGCACACGCAATTGCACACGTTCGGTGCCTTGCCAACGGTCGATCGCAAGCGAGCCTGCGACATGGAGCGGCTGGCCGCGATTCTGGATCAGCGCATTGCCGAGCTTTTGGCCGACGGAACGGAAAGCCATGCCGTTCACGATCGCGCCGTCGCCGGATTTGAAGCGCAGCCGCAGATGCGCCTGCCCGACTTCATCGGCATAGACGAGCTGGTGCGACGGCAGCGCGATCACCGGCTCCGGATTGCCGGCGCCGAACGGGCCGGCGCGGTTCAGCATCGCAGCAAATTCCACCGTTACGGCGCGCGCGCTCACCGCGCCGTCGATGAACAATTCGTTCTCGTGGCGCGAATTGGCGACGTCGGCCGCGAGCACGCTTTCCAGATAGGCGCGGAACTCGGCGAGCTTCTCCTTTCGCAGCGTTATGCCCGCGGCCATCGCATGGCCGCCACCCTTGAGCAGCAGGCCGTCCGCTACCGCCTGCCGCACCGCCTTGCCGAGGTCGACGCCGCCGATCGAGCGCCCCGATCCGGTGCCGATGCCTCCCGGCTCGAGCGCGATGGCGAAGGCTGGCCTGCCAAATTTCTCTTTCAAGCGCGAGGCCACGAGACCGACGACGCCGGGATGCCAGCCCTCGGCAGCCGTGACGATGACGGAGCCCTTGTCCTCCAATCCGAGCGAGGCCAGCGCCTCCGCCTCGGCCTGCGCTTCTGCCGCCTGCTCGATGACGCGCCGCTCGCTGTTGAGGCGGTCGAGCTCGGCCGCGATCCGCGCCGCCTCCGAGGGGTCGCTTTCCAGGAGCAGCCGCACGCCGAGATCGGCGCGCCCGATCCGCCCACCCGCGTTGATGCGCGGCCCCAGCATGAAGCCGAGATGCCAGGCCTCTGGCGGGCCGTTGAGCCGGGCCACATCCATCAGCGCGGTATGCCCGACATGGTCGCGCCTGCGCAGCGCGATCAGCCCCTTGGCGACGAGGGCGCGGTTGAGCCCGATCAGCGGCGCGACGTCGGCCACCGTCCCGAGCGCGACGTGATGCAGCATGCCCAAGAGATCCGGCTCCGGCATTTCCGAAGACCAGAAACCGCGCCCGCGCAATTCCCGGTTCACCGCGACCAGCGTCACCAGCACGAGGCCGACGGCTGCGAGATGACCAAGGCCCGAGAGATCGTCGAGCCGGTTCGGATTCACCAGCGCGTCGACCTCGGGCAGCGCCTCCCCGCATTGATGGTGATCGATCACGACCACGGACATGCCGAGCTGCCGCGCCTCCGCCAGCGGCTCCAGGCTCGTGGTGCCGCAATCGACGGTGACCAGCAGCGTCGCGCCCTTGGCGGCGAGCGCGCGCACGGCCTCCGTGTTCGGGCCGTAGCCCTCGAACAGGCGGTCGGGAATGTGGATCAGCGGATCGAGCCCGCAATGCCGCAAGTGCCAGGTGAGCAGCGCCGCCGAGGTTGCGCCGTCGACGTCGTAGTCGCCGAAGATCGCGACCTTCTCGTTACGCACCGCCGCATCCGCGATCCGCCTTGCCGCCGCCTCCATCGCGGTCACGGTGAAGGGATCCGGCATCAATTTGCGGATGGTCGGATCGAGGAAATCCGGCACGTCATCGATCGCGACGTCGCGGCCCGCGAGCACGCGCGCCAACATTTCCGGCAGTTGATGGCGCTGCGCGATCGCGAGCGCCCGCGCCGCTCCCCGCGCGTCCAAACGGTCGCGCCAGAATTTGCCCGTGAGCGAGCGCGCCACGCCGAGAAAGGCCGGCGGCATCTCCACAGGCAGGATGGCGGTGTGCAGCGTCATAACGATCCCGACGACGAGTGGCGCTCGCATGAGAGCGAATCAGTGCTGCCATCCTCGACCCTGAGCGGGCGATCGCGAAGCGTTACCAGGCGGTTTTGCCCGCTTTTCGCAGGAGGCGGACGTTGCGGAATTGGCTTGCAGGGGTGTCGACGCCTTCGTCGGGCGGTGTCAGGAGAGGGATTCACGACAGGAAACAGCGGAGTGCTAAAATAAAGTGCAGTCCCACATAGGTGGCAATTTCGGAAAATTAAGCCGACGTTAGCCGAAATCCCCGAAAAAGGACGCGCGTTTGATGTGCGATTTTTTTGGTTCCGTTCCGTCCGCAGGAAGCGGTCAAAGGCTTAATGCAGGGGAAGTCCGCCTATGTCCATCGCGCTCCCGCGCGCGAAATCAATCGCGAGCGAATCGGCGGTCTCACCTGACGTCGACGATGAATCCGACATTTCGGCCCTGATCGCGCGGCTGACCGCGGAGGTCAACCAGATCGCCTGCGAGAAGACCAGGTCGATCCAGAAGATCACCAACCAGATGAAGATGCTGGCGCTAAATGCGCTGATCGAGAGCTCGCGCGCCGGCGCGCAAGGCGCCGGCTTTGCAGTGGTGGCGCAGGAAGTGCGCGGCGTCGGCCAGCAGGTCGAGACCATCGCGCGCGAGCTCGAGACGCAGTTGACGCGGCGCACCGGCAGTCTCATGAGCTCGATCGAGCGCATGACCGACCGCTCGCGCGGCGAGCGCATGGTGGACCTGTCGCTGAATGCGATCGAACTGATCGACCGCAACCTCTATGAACGGACCTGCGACGTGCGCTGGTGGGCGACCGATTCCGCCGTCGTCGACTGCGCCGCTTCACCGCAACCGGCAGTGGTCGCACACGCTTCCGAGCGGCTCGGCGTGATCCTATCCGCCTACACCGTCTATCTCGATCTCTGGCTTTGCGATCTCGAAGGCAATGTGCTCGCCAACGGGCGCGCCGATCGCTTCAAGGTGATCGGCCAGAATGTCGCGGCTACAAAATGGTTTCGTCAGGCGCGCGACCTGCGCTCGGGGGACGATTATGTCGCCGGCGACGTCGAGTGCCAGCCGCTGCTCGGCAATGCCCAGGTCGCGACCTATTGCGCCAGCGTCCGCGAAGGCGGCAAGGCCCATGGCAAACCGACAGGCGTGCTCGCGATCCATTTCGACTGGGAGCCGCAGGCGCGCGCCATCGTCCAGGGTGTACGCGTCGGCGCCGCCGACAAAGCGCGCGTGCTGCTGATCGATTCCAATTTCCGGGTGATCGCGGCGTCCGACGGCAAGGGCCTTCTGACCGAGCACGTCTCGCTGTCGCTGGGCGGCCAGCGCAGCGGCTTCTACCACGACCGCTCCGGCGCATTGGTCGCCTTCCACGCCACGCCGGGCTACGAGACCTACAGGGGTCTCGGCTGGTACGGCGTCATTCTCTGCGGGGCGGCTTCCTAGACGAGTGCTGCAACCCAGCGCGTTGCTGTGCGCCCCTCATGGTGAGGAGCCGCACCGCGGCATCTCCGGACGATGCTTCGCATCGCCGGGAGAACCATGAGGCCCCACTGTCACCCGCGGCCATCCTTCGAGACGCGCCTTGAGGGGCGCTCCTCAGGATGAGGACCTTTTGCGTGGCGGGTTCCTCTTAGGTTTTCCGCTGCGTTCTTCTCGCGACGAACTAGCAGCCCATCCGATCGGCGATCGCGCCAAAGTCCTTGGCGACGATGTCCCAGTCGCCGGTTGCTTCGAAGTCGACTTTCTGCAGCGGGCCGTATTCGGTCGGACGCGCCACAAAGGCAGTCTTCAGGCCGTTCTGTTGCGCATGCTTGAGGTCGCCGTTATGCGCGGCCACCATCATCACCTGCTCCGGCGGCAGGCACAACAATTTCGCGGCGCCGAGATAGGTTTCCGGATCGGGCTTGTAGTGCTCGAACAGTTCGGCCGACATGATGAGGTCCCAGGGGAGCCCTGCGAACTTCGCCATGTTGGTCAGCAGTGCGACATTGCCGTTCGAGAGCGGCGAGATGATGTATTTCGTCTTCAGCCGCGCCAGCCCCGCCACGCTGTCGGGCCAGGGATGCAGACGGTGCCAGCCCATCGTCAGGTACTGCAGGTCGGCTTCCGTCAATCCCTTGATGCCCTGCTGCTCGACCAGCTTCTCCAGCGAGCGGCGGTGCAACACGTCGAGGATGACATAGCCGTGTTCGGGATGTTTACGCACCTCATCCATCGAGGCGACATAGACCGCGCGCCAACCGTCAACGAGGGCGGTCCAGTCGGCTTCGATGCCGCGCGTCTTCGACCAGTTCGTGAAGTCGTTGATCAGGCTGGTGCGCCAGTCGACAACGGTGCCGAACACGTCGAACACCAACGCCTTCACCGCCGAAAGATCGGCCATGCTCGCCTCCCGTTTTTTCTTGTCATTCCGGGGCGCGCATCAGCGCTCCCCGGAATGACGGCTCACTTCAGTCGAGATGGAACTTCTCGAGCTGGCGGTGCTCCGCCTTGATGTAGCGCACGGTGCCGGTGACCGAGCGCATCACCACCGTCTCGGTCTCGATCGTGTCCTTCTTGAACTTCACGCCTGTCAGCAATGAGCCCGTGGTGACGCCGGTGGCGGCGAACAGACAGTCGCCACGCGCCATGTCCTCGATGCCGTAGATCATCTTCGGATCGGTGATGCCCATCTTCTGCGCGCGCTCGCGCTTCTCGTCGCTGTCGAGGATGAGGCGGCACTGCATCTGGCCGCCGATGCAGCGCAGCGCTGCCGCGGCCAGCACGCCCTCGGGCGCACCGCCGGTGCCCATGTAGATGTCGACGCCGGTTTCGTCCGGGTTGGTGGTGTGGATCACGCCGGCCACGTCGCCGTCGGTGATCAGGCGCACGGCGGCGCCGGTCGAGCGGATGCTCGCGATGATGTCGGCATGGCGCGGACGGTCGAGCACCAGCGCTGTGATCGCCGATGCCGGCACGCCCTTGGCCTTGGCGAGCCGCTGGATGTTGTCGGCCGGCGACGCGTCGAGTTCGATCACGTTCTTGGCGTAGCCCGGACCGATCGCGATCTTTTCCATGTAGACGTCGGGCGCGTGCAGCAGCGTGCCGCCATCGGCCATCGCCATCGTGGCGATCGCGCCCGGCATGCTCTTCGCGCAGAGCGTGGTGCCTTCCAGCGGGTCGACGGCGATATCGACCTTCGGCCCAGCATTGAGTCCGACTTTCTCGCCGATGAACAGCATCGGCGCCTCATCGCGCTCGCCTTCGCCGATCACGATGGTGCCCTCGATCGGCAATTTGTTGAGTTCGCGGCGCATCGCGTCGACGGCGGCCTGGTCGGCCGCCTTCTCCTCGCCGTGGCCGCGCAGCCGCGCGGCCGACACCGCCGCCCGCTCCGTTACCCGCACGATTTCGAGCGTGAGAATGCGCTCGAGCAAGAGTTGCGGCGGGACGGAAATATGGGTCGACATCTCTGCACTCCTTCAGCCTTCGGGCCCCTCGCCCGCATTCAATCATCTAACGTAGAGGGCGTTCGCTATCGCACACTAATTTTTCTCAATTCGGATCACCTGCGGGCGACCACTGATGACCCTGTCGCGCTGCACGGCCTTGAGCGCCCGGTGAACCGCGTCTTCACTGGTCGCATAGGTAATCAGAATGACCGGAACCGGTGAAGCTTTTTTGGCCGAACCGTTAACATCACCGCCATTGCGGTGGCGCTGCACGATCGATTCCAGCGAAATCTTCTGTTCCGCGAGCCGCGTTGCGATGGTCGCGGCGGTGCCGGCGTGGTCGCGGGCCAGAAGGCGGATGTAATATCCGCCTTCATGGCGCTCCATCGGCGCCTTTGTCGTGGCGCGTAGGCTGTCGACCGGCCGGCCGAACGGCGTTGCGCGGATGCCGCGCGCGACGTCGGCTATATCGGCAACAACGGCGGACGCGGTCGCCGCCCCGCCTGCCCCCGGCCCGACCAGGGTGATCGGCGGAATGCCCTCGCCGTCGATCGTCACCGCGTTGGTGACGCCCATTACTTGGGCAATCGACGAAGATTTCGGCACCATGGTCGGATGCACGCGCTGCTCGATGCCCTTTGCGGTTCGCACCGCAACGCCGAGCAGCTTGACGCGATATCCGAGTTCCTCCGCCGCACGCAAGTCTTCGGGCGTGATCGAGGAAATGCCTTCGACATAGACAGCGGTTTGCGCGACCTTGGTGCCGAAGGCGAGGCTCGCCAGGATCGCAAGCTTTTGTGCGGTGTCGTGTCCGTCGACATCGAAGGACGGATTGGCTTCGGCATAACCGAGCCGCTGCGCATCCTTCAAACATTCCTCAAACGACAATCCCTCATGCTCCATCCGCGTCAGGATGTAATTGCAGGTGCCGTTGAGGATGCCGTAGACGCGGTTGACGCTGGTGCCGGAGAGCCCCTCGCGCAGCGTCTTGATCACGGGAATCGCCGCGCCGACCGCGGCCTCGTAATTCAGTGCGCCACCATTCTGCTCGGCGGCCTTGGCAAGCTTCAGCCCGTGCTTGGCGATCAGCGCCTTGTTGGCTGTCACCACCGACTTGCCGGCCTTGAGCGCGGTCTCGATCGCCGAGAAGGCGGGATCATCGGCGCCGCCCATCAACTCGACGAAACAGTCGACGTTGGAATCCTGGGCCAGCGCCTGCGGGCTTTCCACCCAGTCGATGCCGCGCAAATCGAGCCCGCGCTTCTTCGCCTTCGACCGCGCGGTGACCGCGACGACGCGCACGCCGCGACCGCTGCGCGCCGCCAAGGCGGCTCCCTGCTGCTCAATCAGGCGGACGACTTCGGCGCCAACGGTGCCGAGCCCCGCTATGCCCACTTTCAGCGGTGCGACCATCGAGAAGAAACCTGCCGGAGGACTTTATGACCTAAGCATGATCTGATCCGAAAACCGGATTCCACTTTTCGGGATCATGCCTAGCGCCGGTTGGCGAGAGGAACCACGTTGTGCAACGTTTCGATGCCGCTTTCAAGGAAGCGGCGCACGCCGCGCGCGGCCTGGCGAATACGTTGCTCGTTTTCCACCATCGCGATGCGGACAAAGCCTTCGCCGTGCTCGCCGAAGGCGACGCCGGGCGACACCACCACGCCGGACTTCTCCACCAAGAGGGTTGCGAACTGCATGCTGCCGACATCCTCGAACGCTTTCGGCAGCGGCGCCCAGGCGAACATCGAAGCTTGCGGCGGCGGGATATCCCAGCCGGCGCGGCCGAACGCCTCCACCAGCGTGTCGCGCCGGCGGCGATAGGTCTCGCGCATCTCGCGGATACAGTCGTCCGGCCCGTTCAGCGCCGCGGTCGCGGCCACCTGGATCGGCGTGAAGGCGCCATAATCGAGATAGGATTTCACCCGCGCCAGCGCCGCGATGATACGCTCATTGCCGACCGCAAAGCCCATGCGCCAGCCGGCCATCGAATAGGTCTTCGACATCGAGGTGAATTCGACGGTGACGTCCATCGCGCCCGGCACTTGCAGCACCGAAGGCGGCGGATTGTTGTCGTCGAAATAAACTTCAGCGTAAGCGAGATCCGACAGGATGAATATCTCGTGCTTCTTCGCAAAGGCGACGAGGTCTTTGTAGAAGTCGAGATCGGCGACATAGGCCGTCGGGTTGGAGGGATAGCAGACCACGAGCGCGAGCGGTTTCGGGATCGAATGGATGATCGCGCGCTCCACCGACTCGAAGAATTGCGGCGTCGGCTCCGACGGCACCGAGCGGATCACCCCGCCCGCCATCAGGAAGCCGAAGGCATGGATCGGGTAGCTCGGATTCGGGCACAGGATGACGTCGCCGGGCGCGGTGATCGCCTGCGCCACATTGGCAAAGCCCTCCTTCGAGCCCAGCGTCGCCACCACCTGGGTGTCCGGATTGAGCTTCACGCCGAACCGCCGCGCGTAATACGCAGCCTGCGCCTTGCGGAGACCGTTGATGCCGCGCGAGGCCGAATAGCGGTCGGTCCGCGGCTTGCCGAGGGTTTCCTTCACCTTCTCGATCACATGGGGCGGCGTCGGCAGGTCCGGGTTGCCCATGCCCATGTCGATGATGTCGGCCCCGGCATTGCGCGCGGCTGCCTTGGCCTGGTTGACCTTCTCGAACACGTAAGGCGGCAGACGGCGAATGCGATAGAACTCTTCCATGGGACCTCTGCTCCGACGACCGGCACGGCAGAATCGCGAGCGTGTACGCGGTTTGCCGAGACCAAGCCCGGTTTGGCCCGGAAATTACGCCCAATCAATGACTTAGAGCGTTTCCAGACGCAAAATCTGGGCTCGGCGACCGGATATGCGGTTGAATTGAGGTTCTTTTAGCATGTAGCGGTGGCAGCGCCAGCGATTCCGCCCCGTCACTTACCGGCGTTCTGCGCGGCTGCAGCCTGGCGATCGCGGGCCGCCTTCAGTTCGGCCTCGATCTTGGCCTGCTCGGCCGGCTTCATCGGCGCCTCCTCACGATCCGGCGGCATGTCGTGCACTGGGAGATAGCCGCCGGCCTCCTTCGGACGCGCCGGCGCATCGGCTGGCACCCCGACGCCGGGAAGATCCGCGATCGACGTGGAGCAGCCGCCAAGCGCAACCGCGGACGCGAGCAGCGCGCCGACCGCGAGCAGCCTTTTCATTCGATCGATACGCATACGTCCGGAAGTCCCCACTTGCCGGTAACTAATCACTGGTATGAGCCTTGCAGCGACAAATCGTCTGATCGCTTCGGCCCTGCCCTAACCGTTCAAACCATTGTCGCCCGAAACGATTAAGTCGTGAACAACAAATCCGATTGATGCGGCTTCAATGTGTCGGAACTGGGAGGAATTTGTCGCAGTGCAACAACAACGCGAAAACCTAGAGAAATCCTACATCTTCCTTGCCGCACCGCGCGATGACGCGGCTCAATTGAAGCGATAGTGTCCATTGCATGGGCGACGTTACCCTCGAAACCCAGGCCACAAAGAAGTTCGACGGCGAAGCCTTCGCAATGAACATTGCGCGTGCGCTGGAGAGCTCCGGCCAGGCGCTTGCAGCCTATCTGAAGCCGCGTGAGAACGCTGACATCAAGGACAAGGCGGGAGGCGAGTTTGCGGAGGTGATCAAGACCTTCACCGCGGTCGCCGAATACTGGCTCTCGGACCAGGATCGGGCCGCCGACCTGCAGACCAAGCTCGGCAAGGCCTATCTCGACCTGTTCGGCTCGGCCGCCCGCCGCATGGCCGGCCAGGAAGCCAAGGCCGCGATCGATCCGCCACCGCGCGACAAGCGCTTCGCCGACCCGGAATGGCGGTCGAACCAGTTCTTCGACTTCATTCTGCAGCTCTATCTGCTCACCGCGCAATGGGCGCAGGAGCTCGTGCGCAACGCTGAGGGCGTCGATCCGCATACCCGCAAGAAGGCCGAGTTCTACGTCCAGCAGATCACCAACGCGCTGGCGCCGTCGAATTTCGTTTTGACAAATCCGGAAGTGCTGCGCACCACGATGGAGACGAACGGCGACAACCTCGTTCGCGGCATGAAGATGTTGGCTGAGGACATCGAGGCCGGCCACGGCACGCTGCGAATCCGCCAGTCCGACCCGACCAACCTCGCGGTCGGCGTCAACATGGCGACCACGCCGGGCAAGGTGATCTATCAAAACGAATTGATGCAGTTGATCCAGTACTCGCCGACCACGGAGACGGTGCTACGCACGCCGCTCCTGATCGTGCCGCCATGGATCAACAAGTACTACATCCTCGATCTCAGGCCGGAGAAGTCCTTCATCAAATGGTGCGTGGACCAGGGATTGACCGTGTTCGTGATCTCCTGGGTCAATCCCGATCGCGAGCTCGGCAAGAAGACCTTCGCCGACTACATGACCGAGGGACCGCTGACCGCGATGGACGTCATCGAGAAGGTGACGGGCGAGATGAAGGTGCACACCGTCGGCTATTGCGTCGGCGGCACCCTGCTTGCCGCGACGCTCGCCTGGCTCGCCGAGAAGCGCCGCGTGCGCGTCACGTCGGCCACGTTCTTCGCCGCGCAGGTCGACTTCACTCATGCCGGCGACCTCCTGGTGTTCGTCGACGAGGACCAGATCTCGGCGCTCGAGCGCGACATGGAGCAGCGGGGCGTGCTCGAGGGCAGCAAGATGGCGATGGCCTTCAACATGCTGCGCTCTAACGACCTGATCTGGTCCTATGTCGTCAGCAACTATCTGAAGGGGCAGCCGCCCACCTCGTTCGACCTCCTGCACTGGAACTCCGACGCGACGCGGATGCCGGCGGCGAACCATTCCTATTACCTGCGCAACTGCTACCTGGAGAACCGGCTTTCCTCTGGCAGCATGGTGCTGGACAACACGCTGCTCGATCTCTCCAAGGTGAAGGTGCCGGTCTACAACCTCGCGACCCGCGAGGATCACATCGCGCCGGCCGAGTCGGTGCTGTACGGCTCGCAGTTCTTCGGCGGGCCCGTGAAATATGTGCTGTCCGGTTCCGGCCATATCGCCGGCGTGGTCAACCCGCCTGCGGCCAACAAGTACCAGTACTGGACCAACGACAACATCAAGGACGCCAAGCTTTCCGACTGGCTGAAGAGCGCCAAGGAGCACAAGGGATCGTGGTGGCCCGATTGGCGCGAATGGCTGGAAAGCATCGATGCCGAGGCAGTCCCCGCGCGCGCTGTCGGGTCTGAGGCGCTGCCGCCGATCGAAGAAGCCCCCGGCAGCTATGTCCGGGTGCGCGCATAGCGCGATGCGCGCCGCTTCGGTATAATCAAGCGTCCACTTGGAGCAGAAAAATCACGCTCTAGACGGGACGCGGATCAATCGAGGGGAAACCAATGACGCGTGAACTGTTCTGGCTGACGCTGACGGTGATTCTGACCGGAATATTGTGGATTCCCTACATCATCAACCGCTGCCAGGTCCGCGGCCTCGCCGGCGCGATGGCCAACCCCTCGCGCGGCGACAAGCCTCTCGCCGACTGGGCGAACCGGCTGATGTTCGCGCACGACAACGCGGTCGAGAACCTCATCGTTTTCGCGCCGCTGGTCCTGATCCTCAATGCAATCGACTATTCCACCAAATGGACCGTGCTCGCTTGCGCCGTCTATTTCTGGTCGCGCGTGGCGCACCTGATCGTCTACACGCTCGGCCTGCCGGTGTTCCGCACCCTCGCCTTCGTCATCGGCTTCCTCGCGCAAGCCGTGCTCGCGCTGGCGATATTCAGGGTGCTCTGATTGCAGTGCTTCACGGCTGTGGCCTGGCCTCGGGCTTCATGCTCAAATCCATGGATGCCGTCAGCTTGGCGCGAATGTAGTCGCCAGCCAACACGGGCTCGTACAGCGCGGGATGCTTCGCATCGACGCAAGTCGGGAGGCAGGCGACTTCGGCCGACTCGTTCGGTCCCGTGAAGGCCACCATGGACAGGCGCGCGGTCGAGCCTGTGAGGCTGCGATCGGGGTTGGATACCCGATGCAGCGTCGAGCGCCAGCGGCCATTGGTCCATCGCGACATCAGATCGCCGACATTGATCACGAAGGAGTTCGGGACGACGCCAACCTCGCTCCATGTCCCGTCGCGATCACAGACCTCGAGGCCGCCCGGCGCCTCGTCCTGCCGCAGGATGGTCAGGCCACCGTAGTCATGATGGGCGCCATAGCGCAATTGACCCGGCGCAGGCGGTTGCGGCTGATCGGGATAATGTACAAAGCGCAGCGTGATCGATGGATCGGCATACGAGGACGCGAAATAGTCTTCTGGCAGATCGAGGGCCAACGCCGAAAGACGCGTGAGATGAGCGGTGAGCGTCATGATCTCGGCCGACCAGGCTTCAACCAAGTCTCGAAGCCCGACCGGACTGGCGGGCCATATATTCGGCCGGCCGCTGTGGGCTGCCCGGTGTGGAGCCGCAAACACCAGGGCCTCGCACAGGTCAGGCGGCGTTTCGCCCGACAGGGTCTTGGCGACACTCTCGATTCCGATCGGCAGATAGCCGCGCCCCTTGGTCTTCTCGGGTGCGGCATTCTGCAGCTTCGTCGCCATGGGCTGCGCGAAATAGTCCTTCACAGCGCCATAGGTGTCGCTCGCGAGCTGTTCCGGCACCCCGTGCCCGACCACAACGGCGAAACCGATGCTTTCGAACGCATGACCAAACGCCAGTCCGACCTTCTGGCGGGCCGCAGCGTCACCGTGGACGAAGGGAGCTATATCGACGATGGGAAGAGTCATCTGAGGCATCGAAATCTCTCGGCAAACATACCAGGGGGTCGAGCGGTCATTTGGTGTTGCTGAATCGCAGCGTGTAGGCGGATCTCACGTCGAGCGTTCTCGGATAGACTCCTGCCGTGGCGAGCGTGTCGAAGAAGCGGGTCCAGCGTTCGTCCGTCATGGCGCCAATCCCCAGCCTGTCGGCATCGCCCCCAAGGACAAGCCCGCGCTTGCGCATCTGATCGAGCTTGAAGCGGAACAGTTCCTCTCCGCCGGTTGGATTGACGGCGAGGATAGCTTTCATGGCCGGTGTGGCGTCACCCGTCATACATTCTTCGAACCCCTTTCGGGTTGCGTCGACGAAGGCCTGAACGGTGTTGGAATGACCTTCAATATAGGCGTCGGTGGCGAAGATCGTGGTCGCGTAATTGTCGTAGCCATAGTCGGCAAGCAGGATCGATACGGGCGGTGCAGGCAAGGCCTTGCCGAGCAGCAAGGCGTCTTCGGTGATATAGCCTTGCTGCACGGCCTTGGGATCGGCAAGAAACGGCGCAGCCGAATAGCTGTAGGCCGCCAGCTGATCATCCGAGAAGCCGAACTTGGCTTTCAGGAATTGCCAGAATTCGTTTCGTGAGAACTGGCCGATCATGATCCGCCGGTCCTTCAGGTCCTGCAGGGTGGAAACGCCCTGGCCTGCATGAGCCACCAGCGTCTGCGGGTCCTTCTGGAAAAATGCCGCGACCGTACGGGCCTTCACGCCCCGATTGACCAGATTGAGCGTTGTGAAACTCGACCCCATGCCCATGTCGATTTCGCCGGCAGCGACCATGAGGGGCATATTGACGTTTGGATTGCCGGGACGAAGTTCGACGTCGAGGCCAGTGTCCTTGTAGTAGCCCTTCGCCTGGGCCTGGAAGAAGCCACAGTGCTCCCCTTGTGGCACCCAGTTTAGGCCGTAAACAACCTTATCGAGCGCCTGGGCTGGCGAACCCATGACCGACAAGGCCATCGCACAGATAGTAAGACACTGTTTCATGAGTGTAGCGGTCCGCATGCCTGCCCCTTTGGACTGGAAGTGATTCAGCCGACCGTCGGGGCGCCATCGTCGTCACCACAACGGCAAGCTGAGCCTGCGAGCCAGCTTCATCTCCGTGTTTGCGGAGCGCTCGGCGACCACTGGATTGCAAGGCAACAGGAAGTCTTGCACCGCAAAGCGTTGCGTACGAGCATCATTTTTTGCGCATTGTGTTCGCAAAAAGCGTACGCAGACAGGATACGCCCTGTGCGCGCCAGCCATCGGATCGCGGACGAGCGCCCTCATGTGCGGCGACTGACTTCATCCAGTTTCCTGGTGAGCCTGGAGCGCGCCCCGATTGCGCCGCTCAGCGCCGATGGTCCAACGTCGCTCCGGCAGAATGCTGAGCGCATCGCTGCGCGAAGCGCTCAGCATGACAGAACAGTGCCGCCCGCTTCAGGCTTAGGCCTCAGCGAGCCCCAGCATCAGCCGCATGTTTTGCACCGCCGCGCCCGAGGCACCTTTGCCCAGGTTGTCCAGGCGCGCGACCAGCACCGCCTGATGGTGCTTGTAGCTGGCAAAGACATAAAGTTCGAGCCTGTTGGTCTCGTTCAGCGCCTCGGGCTCGATCCGCCCGCTCTTGGCGGCCTCGTTCTCAAGCGGCATGACCGAGACGTAGCGGCTTCCGGCGTAGCGTTCCGCCAGCGCAGCGTGGAGGTCGGCCGCACCGGGCTTGCCCGGCAGTGTCTCAAGCTGCAATGGCACTGACACCAGCATGCCCTGCCGGTAGTTGCCCACCGACGGCACAAAGATCGGCCGGCGCGTCAGCCGCGAGTAAAGCTGCATCTCCGGCACATGCTTGTGCTCGAAACCGAGACCATAAAGTTCGAAGGCTGGCGCGGTGCCGTCCTCGAAGCTTGCGATCATCGACTTTCCGCCGCCGGAATAGCCGCTGACGGCGTTGACGGTGACCGGGTAATCCGCAGGCAGCAGGCCGGCGTCGACCAGCGGGCGGAGCAGCGCGATCGCGCCGGTCGGATAGCAGCCGGGGTTGGAAACCTTCCGAGCGGTGCGGATCTTGTCCGCCTGATCCGCCGCGAGCTCCGGAAAGCCGTAGGTCCAGTCGCTGGCAACGCGGAACGCCGTCGATGCGTCAAGCACCCGGGGTGCCGCGGCGCCCATGCTGTCGATCAACGCAACGGTCTCCTTCGCGGCATCGTCCGGCAGGCAGAGGATCACCAGATCCACCTCCTCCATCAGCGCGCGCTTGGCGCCTGCGTCCTTGCGCTTTTCTTCGGCAATGCTCTTCACCACCACGTCATTCTGCAGCCGAAGCCGCTCGTTGATGCCGAGGCCCGTTGTTCCACTGGCACCGTCGACAAACACGGCGGGCTTGGCGGCGCTGCCGACGGTCGGGGATGGCTTGACGTCAGAGAGGCTCATGGCTCGCTCCTTTCGAGCTTGTTCGGTTCACTTGCAAAGGCCTGCGGCCGCGCTTGGCGCATCAGATGCGCAATCTGTTGCGCGCCTGCATCGGTCTGCGAAGCGAGCACGCTCGCCACCGCTGCGTAGTCGGTTTCGGATTTGTGCTGGTTGAGCTTGAAGCTACCCTCGACCTCTTCAACCGTCATCTCAAGACCCACGATTGCCTTCTTCATCGCCTCGAGCCGTGCGGCGGTCATCTTCGATGACGTCCACGGCTTCTTCGGCAGCAGCCTGTTCTCGAACTTGGCGCTGAGCGTATCGATCTGCACCGCAAGCTCGTCATCCGACAGCGGCCGTACCGGACCGCTCAGATGCACAGCCTGATAAAGCCAAGTCGGCACCTGATCGCGTGAGACATACCAATCCGCCGACACATAGGCATCCGATCCGGTGACGGCCAGCAGCCAGGACGAAGTCCCCGCAAGCTTTATCAGCGGATTGTGACGGGCGAGATGAAACACCGCGCGCGGCGTCCCGTCCGCGCCATAGGACAGGTAGAACGGCAGCGGCGAAGCGATCGGCTTGGCGCCGTCCCAGGCGCAGACAAGGCCGAACCCGCGCGCTTCCGCAAAGGCGAGACTTGCGGCGCGGTCGGGCTTGAACGGCGGTGGCGTATACATGTCGAACTCCGGAGGTGGCTAGGAGCCGCCAGACCGACCGCGTTTCTTTTCTTGGGAAAGATGCCGCGGGAGGTGATCCGGCGGCAGAGGCGATGATCTTAAACGCAGACGACCGCCCATACCGCGCAAGCGCGGCTGCGGCGGGCGATGAAATTGGTCGCAGCATGGATCATGCGTGAGGCTATAGGGGTGCGGGGCCTGATCGTCAAGGCGCAACGCCGTCAATCCGGGGCGACGCGGTAGCGTCGAACCCGGAATCTCCCGCCGCAACTTCCGGGTTCGCGCGCTAAAGGCGCACGCCCCGGAATGACGAGCGTGGGGCCATTCAGATCACGGGATTCCACGGCACCGGGATCACCCGATAGCCATTGCCGTCCTTCTCGACATTGGCGAGGCCGGGGAATGGATAGTGGAAGCCCTGCAATTGCAGCTTCTCGGCGGCCACCATGTCGTAGACCCGGCGACGGGTCTTCTCGGCCATGTCGGCGTCCTGATCGAAGAAGGCGTGCCAGCCCGGATTGGTCGCGAACGGATTCGGATTGTTGGTGACGTCGGACTGGATGAATACCTTCCCTGAACCCGACGACAACACGTAGGAGGTGTGACCCGGGGTGTGGCCGGCGGTCTCGACCGCGAGCAGTCCCGGCGCGACCTCCTTGCCCCATTCGTAGGGCGTCACCTTCTTCTGAAGGCTCGCCTCGAAGATGCTGCGGTTGTTCTTGAAAAGATTCTGCATGCGACCGGCCGGAGCGCGACTCATCTCGCCATCGTCCATCCAGAACTTCCACTCCACGGCAGGCACCAGCACCTCGGCGTTCGGAAACGCCGGCGTGCCGTCCGCCGTCAAGAGACCATTCACATGGTCGCCGTGGAAGTGGGAGATCACGACCATGTCGACCGCCTTGGGATCGAATCCCGCCGCCGTCATATGGTCGATGAACAATCCGTTAGCGCCTTTGCTGCTGACCTTGCCCGTGGGGCCGTTGCCGGTGTCGAGCACGATGAGCTTGCCGCCGCTGTTGATCACGAGCGGGGCGAAATGGATCGTGAAGACATCACGCGGCAGGAACGCCTTTTCCAGTGCCGCGTTCACTTCCTCCTTCTTCGCATTGGTGATGAAGGAGTCTTCCAGCTTGAAAACGTTCTTGCCGTCGGACACCACGGTGACCTGGATGTCACCGACCTTGTAGCGGTAGAAGCTCGGCGCCTGCTTGTCCGCGAGCGGCGCCGCGGCCTGTGCGGGAATGTTCGGCAACAGCGGCGCAGCAGCAATAGCGGCTGCGCCCGCGAGGGCGTGACGACGTGTGATTTCCATGATGCTCTCCCAGTGAAACGATGACCGCGGTAATTCCGCGTTGGCTTCCTGCAAGGACCCAATCCACCGAAAATGGAGCGCCCGGTATCGACGGGGCTAACCCCCGCCTCGGGCGCTTATTCCACGTCTCACACCGTTCGCCACAACCACTCGGCGATGTGCGCCATCACGTCCCCGAACAGCAGCAGCACCGCCGACCACACCAGCGCGGAGATGAAATTGGCGATCTGGAATGGCCAATATGACATCTCGAAGATACCGGCCGCGAGCGGAACCGAGGCGCGCAAGGGTCCAAAGAAGCGGCCAATGAAGATGCTGGGCACGCCCCATTTGCGCACGAAGGCTTCGCCGCGCGGCAGGATCTCCGGATAGCGCGATAGCGGCCACATCTGCGCGACCTTTTCCTTGTAGCGGTAGCCGAACCAATAGGAGACCCAGTCGCCGAGTGCCGCGCCGATGCCGCCGGCGATCCAGACCGGCCAGAAGCTGATACCACTCACCCCGATCAGCGCACCGATCGCGACCAGCGCGCCCCAGGCCGGGATCAGCAGCGAAACGAACGCGAGCGACTCGCCGAACGCCAGCACGAGCACGATTGGCGCGGCCCAAACCTGGTGGTGGCGCACGAAATCGGCCACGGCACGCGCAAATTCTTCCATATAATGAACGCCTTCCCCGCCCCGCTCTGGTGGCTTGAACCTTTCTGCGGGCTCATAGCCTAAGGACAGGTAAGCCAGCCCCTTGCGTGACAATCAAGTCACAAAGCCGAAGGAAGGGGCGTGATTTCAGGTCCCGGCCCCAAGGCCGCAGCGTTTTCCCACAGGATGAGGTTTTTTGATGATTGGATCGTTGATGATGTGCGTGAGTGCCGTCGTTCTACTGCTCGGGATGCTGGGCGGCATTGCCATGGGCATCCAGCAAAATTTCACCCTGGCGCCGGCGCATGCCCATCTGAATCTCGTCGGCGGCGTGCTTTTGTTCCTGTTTGGGCTCTATTACCGCCTGATTCCGGCCGCCGGGGCGACGATGCTGGCCCGGATCCAAGGCTGGATGCACATTCTGGGCGCGATCCTGTTCCCCGCGGGCGTGGCCGTCGTGCTCCTGAAGGGGTCCTCGTTCGAGATCGCCCCGGTCGTGGGCTCATTGCTGGTGGTCGGCTCCATGGCCCTGTTTGCCCTGATCGTGTTCCGCACCTCGCGCGCCTGATCGAGAGTTCCTACCTATTTCTGTGACCGCCGGGCGAGGCATCGATTGCCGCTGCCCGGGCGGTCACTTTTTAAGCCTATCCGTGTCATAGTCAGAATGACTGATTCGCTGCGCGCTGTTTGCGCAATCTATGAAGAGCCATGTCCAAATCACTGAAATCCGCTGCAAAAACCAAATCCAATGACGACCTGTTCGGCGGTGCCGAGCCTAAAGGTCGAGCGCCGCTGAAGGTCGCTGCGCGCTCGGGTTCCGCTGAGGCTGACTATACCGCTGCTGATATCGAGGTGCTCGAAGGGCTGGAGCCGGTCCGCCGGCGGCCCGGCATGTATATCGGCGGCACCGACGAAAAGGCGCTCCACCATCTGTTCGCCGAAGTCATCGACAACTCCATGGACGAGGCGCTGGCGGGGCACGCCACCTTCATCGAAGTGGAGTTGACCGCGGACGGTTTCCTGACGGTCACCGACAACGGCCGCGGCATCCCGATCGATCCGCACCCGAAATTCCCGAAAAAGTCCGCGCTTGAAGTCATCATGTGCACGCTGCATTCGGGCGGCAAGTTCGACTCCAAGGTCTATGAGACCTCGGGCGGTCTGCACGGCGTCGGCATTTCCGTGGTCAACGCCCTCTCCTCGCGGCTCGAGGTCGAGGTGGCGCGCGGCCAGAAGCTCCACCGCATGACGTTCGAGCGCGGCCATCCCAAGGGCAAGCTCGAAGACCTTGGCAAGGTCAGCAACCGCCGCGGCACGCGCATCCGCTTCAAGCCCGATACCGACATCTTCGGCGCCAAGGCCACGTTCAAGCCGCAGCGCCTGTTCAAAATGACGCGCTCAAAAGCGTATCTGTTCGGCGGTGTCGAGATCCGTTGGCATTGCGACCAGGAGCTCTTGAAGGGCGTTGAGGATGTGCCGGCGGAGGCAACCTTCCACTTCCCCGGCGGATTGAAGGATTACCTCGCCGCCGCGATCCATGCCGACACGCTGGTGCATCCGGACATCTTCTCCGGCAAGTCGGGCCGCAACGGCGCCCACGGCGCCTGCGAATGGGCGGTGGCTTGGACGGCGGATGCCGACGGCTTCCTCTCCTCCTACTGCAACACGGTTCCGACCCCCGATGGCGGCACCCATGAATCCGGCATGCGGAGCGCACTGTTGCGCGGCCTGAAGGACCACGCCGAGCGCGTCGGCCAGGGCAAGCGGGCTGCGTCCGTGACCTCGGAAGACGTCATGGTGGGCGCGGCGGTCATGCTCAGCGTGTTCGTGCGCGAGCCGGAATTCCAGGGCCAAACCAAGGACCGGCTGGCCACGGCGGAGGCCCAGCGCATCGTCGAGCAGGCGATCAAGGATCCGTTCGATCACTGGCTGTCGGGCAATCCGGTGCAGGCCAACCGGCTGCTCGATTTCGTGATCGACCGCGCCGAGGAGCGGCTGCGCCGCCGCCAGGAGAAAGAGGTCGCGCGCAAGACCGCAGGCAAGAAGGCCCGCCTGCCCGGCAAGCTCGCCGATTGTACCGACGCCGGACTTGCAGGTTCCGAGCTCTTCATCGTCGAAGGCGACTCGGCCGGCGGCAGCGCCAAGCAGGCGCGCGATCGCAAGCTGCAGGCCGTGTTGCCCCTGCGCGGCAAAATCCTCAACGTCGCCTCTGCCGGCAAGGACAAGCTGATGGGCAATGTCCAGCTCAGCGACCTCGTGCAGGCGATCGGCTGCGGCACCGGCGCGCATTACCGCGAAGAGGATCTGCGGTATCAGCGCATCGTCATCATGACCGACGCCGACGTCGACGGCGCCCATATCGCGTCGCTGCTGATCACCTTCTTTTACCGCCAGATGCCACGGCTGATCGACGAAGGGCACCTCTATCTGGCGGTGCCGCCGCTCTACAAGCTCACCCACGGCTCCAAATCGGTCTATGCCCGCGACGACGCGCACAAGGACGCGCTGATCAAGAGCGAGTTCAATGCCAACGCCAAGGTCGAGGTCAACCGCTTCAAAGGCCTCGGCGAGATGATGCCGGCGCAACTCAAGGAAACCACGATGGACCCGGCCAAGCGCACCATGCTGCGGGTCGTTCTGCTTGCCGACGACCGCGAGGGCACCGCCGATTCGGTTGAGCGATTGATGGGCACCAAGGCCGAGGCGCGGTTCGCCTTCATTTCCGACAAGGCTGAATTTGCCAGCGACGACCTGCTCGACGTCTAGTCATCGCCTTCCAGTCTAACCCTATGTACACGCGGCAGATTTTTGATCCTGCCGCGGTACGCAGGCCGCTCCGGGCCGAAGAGTACCGGAGCGTTTTCAGGCGAGTGTGCCTGTCCCGCAACAGCATTCCTGGTTGAAATAGCTATAGTTTGTGCAGCTACGGAATGGAATCGACGCAGCCGTCAGGCGCTCGTCATGCAAGTTGGGGATTTGGACATGAAGAAATTGGCGCTCGCTGTGGCCGCGGTTGCAGCACTGACGGGGTCGGCCTCGGCGGCTGATCTTGGCGCTCGGCCGTATACGAAGGCGCCACCGCCCGTTGCACCGGCCTATAACTGGACGGGCTTCTACGTCTTTGGCGGTGGCGGCGGCGGTCTGTGGAACGCCGACAGCAACATTGAAACCACCGCTGGTGGGATTCCGCTGTCGCGCGACACGCGGCTCGGTGGCGACGGCTGGTTCGGTACCGTTGGTATCGGTTACGACTGGCAGTTCAACGGCCGGTGGGCTGCCGGCGTGTTTGCCGACGGCCAGTTCGGCAGCCTTCGCGGTTCGCTGACCGATCCAATCGGCAATATTGAGGGACGCCAGAAGCTTCGGACCAGCTATGCGGCTGGTGTGCGCCTCGGCTATCTCGTTGCACCGAATGTCTACTCCTACGTCAACGGCGGCTATTCGGGCTCGGAATGGTCGAGCACGGCCATGAACGACCTGGCCGGGAACCCGACCGGAGTCACCACTCCTTCCTTCCGTCGTGATGGCTGGTTCGTCGGTGGCGGCGTTGAGAACAACCTCGACATCTTCGGCATCAGCGCACCCGGCTGGTTCATGAAGACCGAATACCGCTCCGCGTTCTACGACCGCATCTCCCTACCGGAGTCGTTCGTTGGTGTGCCGACGGGAATTTCGACGACCTTCAAGCCATGGGTGCAGACCATCAGCACCTCGATCGTCTACCGCTTCAACTGGGGCACCCCGTTCGTCGCCAAGTACTGATCTCTGCTGAACTAGCAGGCAGAAGCCCCGGCATTGTCCGGGGCTTTTTTGCGTCTGCGGCTGGCGCTCGTTGCAAGGCTGGCACGTCTGCGACATCCAGGGCTGGCAAAGGCGCGCCCGAGTCGGCATCTTCCCCCAATCTCAACAGAAGCGGAAAATAACAATGGGAACGCCCCTCTTCGACCTTACTGGCAAGGTTGCGATCGTCACCGGCGGCAATGGTGGAATCGGACTTGGAATGGCGCGTGGGCTGGCCGATGCCGGCGCTGCGATCGCCGTCGTCGGCCGCAACGAAGAGAAGTTGGCGGCCGCGGTCGCCGAACTCCAGCAGCGCGGCGGCAAGGCCGTTGCAGTCGCCGCCGATGTGACCGACGGCAAAGCCGTCGCCGACATGGTGGCGCGCGTCGAAGCCGAGCTCGGGCGGATCGATATCCTCGTCAACAACGCCGGCATCAATATCCGCAAGCCGCCGCATGCGCTCGATATCGGCGAATGGGATAGCGTGATCGCCACCAACCTCACCAGTGCCTTCCTGTGCTCGCAGGCGGTCTATCCGGCGATGAAAGAGGCCGGCGGCGGCAAGATCATCAATATCGGCTCGATGATGTCGATCTTCGGCGCCAGCTTCGCGCCGGCCTATGCCGCCAGCAAAGGCGGCATCGTGCAGTTCACGCGCTCCTGTGCCTGCGCCTGGGCGGCCGACAACATCCAGATCAACGCGATCCTGCCCGGCTGGATCGACACCGACCTGACCCGGCGCGGCCGCAGCGAGATCGCCGGGCTGCATGAGCGGGTGCTGGCGCGCACGCCGGCGGCGCGCTGGGGCGATATCGGCGATCTCTCAGGGATCGCGGTGTTCCTCGCTTCGCCGGCTTCCGATTTCATCACCGGCACCGCCATCCCCGTCGATGGCGGCTATTCGATCATGGGCTGATTCAGGAGAGCGCGGGCGACTGCACATGTTCGGGGCGCACGCCGATCCCGACGAAGCGCGCGGTGATGCCCTGCAGCCAGGGTATGGCGGTGACCAGCCGCACCACTAGCGGAACCTTGACCGGCTGGCCGGCTGGCCCGAGCGCAGCGCTGATGATCTTGTTCTGCACGATGGTCTGCATCGTCTGAGTCATCTTCATCGGAAATTCGCGCCGCTGACGCACCGCGTCGAGTTCATCCTCGGTCGGACAGCCGCCCGCAAGCTTTGCCGCCAGCAGATTGGCGGTCGCGACCGCGTCCTGCACCGCCAGGTTGACGCCGACGCCGCCGACCGGCGACATCGCATGCGCGGCGTCGCCGATGCAGAGCAGCCCCGGCAGCGTCCAGCGCTTCAGGCGATTGATCGCAACCGTCAGAAGCTTCACGTCGTCCCAGCCTTTGACATCGGACATGCCGGACTTCAGGATCGGCGCCAGCCGCACCACGTCATCCAGCAGCGCCGCAAGTCCCCTCGCCTTGACGGCGTCGTATTGTCCCTTGGCGATGACATAAGCGCATTGCCAGTAATCGCCGCGGTTGAACGTGACCATCATTTTGCCGGGCTCGACGCGCGCGAACAGGTTCTCGTTTTCGTCCGGCCGCCGCCCGACGCGGAACCACAACACGTCCATCGGCGCGCCAATCTCCTCGACCGCAAGGCCGGCGCGCTCGCGTACTGTGGAGTGACGGCCGTCGCAGGCAATCGTCAGATCGGCCTCGATGTCGAGCGCCCCCTCCGGCGTCGTCGCCCTCACGCCGGCGACCGCTTCGCCATTGCGGATCAGATCGATCGCCTCCGTGCTCATCAGCACCTGCAGCGAGGCGAAACGCCTGCCGTTCTCACGCAGGAAGTTGAGAAAGTCCCATTGCGGCATGAAAGCGATGAACGGGTATTTTGCGTCGACGCGGGAGAGATCGGCGATCCGGACCTTGGTGCCGCCGAACATCCCTTCGAGCTTCTGCAATTCCTGGTGCGGCAGCTTGAGGAAGCCGTCGATCAGCCCGAGTTCATCCATCACCTGCAGGGTCGAGGGATGCACGGTGTCGCCGCGAAAGTCGCGGAAGAAGTCGGCGTGCTTCTCCAGCACCACCACATCGATGCCGGCGCGGCCCAGGAGATAGCCAAGCATCATGCCCGCCGGGCCGCCACCGACGATGCAGCAGCGCACCTTTATCCGGCGCGCTGACGGGTGCTGCGTCACGTTGTCGACCATGATCTGTCTCCACGCCGCATCGATCTTCACGTCGATTGTAGTGTAAGCATAGCGTCCGAGACACGCTCAATTTGATGAAATCGCTCTCCGCCGCCGTGCCCCGCGAACGCGGGGCATCCAGTATGCGCCAGCCTCTCCATTAAACTCAGGCGCCTCTGCAATACTGGATCGTCCGGTCAAGCCGGACGATGACGAGAGAGACGAGCTTAGCGGCGGAACGTCTTGATCTCCGACACGCTGCCGTCGCGATAGGTGAGCTCCACCGAGACCGACTTGGTCTGCGGCGCAAGCTTCAGATAGGGCTGCGCCTCGTGCGGGATCACGCTGGGGTCGCGGGCATCGCAGGGCGGCATCTTCAGCACCTTGTCCGGCACCGCGCTGTCGATACCGACGCGCGCCTCGCGGATCGCGCAGCGATAGGACATCAGATGGGTGTAATAGACCAGGAGCCCGTTGAACTCGCGGAACGACAGCCAGCTCGTCGCTGTCATGTCGAGGATCTTGCGCTGGTCGCGGATCAATGCCGCTTCGGGGTCGAACCGGATCGGAAACGGCCCTTGCATCTCGCCTGCCGCATCGACATAGCGGACCTGGATGGTGCCGGCCGGCGCATCGGCGGCCAACTCGATCGACGGATTGGGCATCCGCTTGCGGGTGCGCGGATCGAGTGTATCGATGAACCCGGTCTCGCGGAAATCGCCGCTGTCGCCCATCCGCCAGGAGATTCCGAGCGCAGGGTCCGCGAGCGAGAACACCACCGTCCAGCCGCCATTATGGCGGGAGAAACTTGCGATCGGCGCGTTGACGGAATCGTCCTTCGGAATGCGCGGCACCGAAACCGGCGGCAATGCTGCAAGCTTCTGCGGTGCCTCGGCAGCTCCCGCCATATCCGGCCCTTTCGCCATGCCGTTCAGGAACACGTCGTCCACCATCTGGTCGAAATAGACCGGGATCTGCTTGTGCCTGATGGTCTCGGCCGCCTCGCTGACCAGACGCCGCGTGTGCTGGGCGACCTGGACGAGATTCTTGCCGGGCTGCAGCAACTCCTTGGCGAAGGTACGGGTGAACACCGAATTGGGATTGGTATCGTCGTTCGACAGCCGATCGAGGGCGGTCTGGCGCGGGCCTGCCGAGAACACCGAGAACACGCCCTCCGGCAACTGCGTCATCGGCGCCAGTCCGCCGCCGCCGGCGACTGCGCGCGTTCCCGGCCGCTCGAACGGATTATTGCGGCAGGCGTCGAACACCAGGATCGAGGTGCGCGCCTTCTTGTTCTGCAGGCGCTCGACGATGCGGTCGGCGAGAACAGAGGCGTCGCGCACCAATTCTTCCTGGCCCTCGGTCGCCGCCGGCACGTCGGTCGGCAGCAGGAAATTCTGGCCGGCGATCTCGAAGCCATGGCCAGCATAGAAGAAGAACGCGGTGTCGCCGGGCTCGATCGCCTTGTCGAAGGCGAGCAGCGTCTCGGAGAATTGCTGCCGGTTCTGGTTCTCGGCGATCATCACGGAGAAGCCGAGCTGCTTCAGCGTGTCCCCCATGGTGCGGGCGTCGTTGACCGCCTTTTGCAGTTTCGGGACGTTTTTGTAATCATTGTTGCCGACGACCAGCGCCACGCGCTTTTCCGCACGCGCCGGCGCGGCGAGAGTTGCCGATGCCAGGGCAATGCCCGCGACCATCAGAACTCTCGAAAGAAAGCCAGCCATTCTCTGCCCCGTCTCACTAGATCATGATCCGATTAGACGGAATCGGATCATGATCTCATCTCTTTGTTTGAGCATGATCTCCGCGCAAACGCTTCGCGTTTGTCGCGAGGGAAAACCGGTTTCCACTTTTCCGGATCATGCTCTGGGCGCCCCGTAACGCGCGACCGTCGATGCCATAGTCGGTACACCGCCCCAACCGGTTCAGTGTACGAGGTTTCGCGCTCCGTCAGTACCGCCCCGCCGTTTGACGGCCAAATGACAGCTCGCCCGTTATTTGTGCGAAAACATTAAGCTTTTTCGGCCATTTAGGCGGTTCCCAGATTGACTTTGGCGATTTCGAACCTATGTTCCGGTCAACGCGGCCTTGGATCGAAACGCGATTCCCTGAGTTTGCCGCCCGTCAGCGTCAGTCAGAGCCCCCGAGCTTTTTTGAGAAGCGCGCCGTTTCGGGGCGAAACGCGGCAGCCTTTTTACCCTCGATTCCGAACGGCGGTGTCGACAAGAGGCTCAATGTCTTTTTCCAATCTCGGCCTTTCCGACAAGGTCTTGGCTGCCGTAGCGGCCACCGGATACACCAATCCCACGCCCATCCAGGAACAGGCGATTCCCCACGTTCTCGCCCGCCGCGATGTCCTCGGCATCGCCCAGACCGGCACCGGCAAGACCGCGGCCTTCGTGCTTCCGATGCTCACCATCCTCGAGAAAGGCCGGGCCCGGGCAAGGATGCCACGGACCCTGATCCTCGAGCCGACGCGCGAGCTCGCCGCCCAGGTGAAGGAAAACTTCGACCGCTATGGCGCCGGCCAGAAACTCAACGTGGCGCTCCTGATCGGCGGCGTCTCGTTCGGCGACCAGGACAGCAAATTGACCCGCGGCGTCGACGTCCTGATCGCAACCCCCGGCCGGCTGCTCGACCATACCGAGCGCGGCGGACTATTGCTCACCGGCGTCGAGCTGCTCGTGATCGATGAAGCGGACCGCATGCTGGACATGGGCTTCATCCCCGATATCGAGCGCATCTGCAAACTAGTGCCCTTCACCCGACAGACGCTGTTCTTCACCGCCACCATGCCGCCGGAAATCCGGCGCATCACCGAGGCCTTCCTCCACAACCCCGTGAAGGTCGAAGTCTCCAAGCCTGCCACCGCCGCCGTCACCGTCACGCAATCGCAGGTGCCCGCGGGGCGCGAGCCGCACCAGAAGCGCGAAATCCTCCGCCGCCTGCTGCGCGGGGCCAAAGATCTCAACAACGCGATTATCTTCTGCAATCGCAAGCGCGAAGTCGCCGTTCTTCACAAGTCGCTGCAGAAGCACGGCTTCAGCGTCGGCGCGCTGCACGGCGACATGGACCAGTCCGCCCGTACGGCCGCGCTCGATCAGTTCCGCAAGGGCGAGCTGCCGCTGCTGGTCGCTTCCGACGTCGCCGCCCGCGGCCTCGACATCCCCGCCGTCAGCCACGTCTTCAATTTCGACGTCCCCCATCATCCCGACGACTACGTTCACCGCATCGGCCGCACCGGCCGCGCGGGCCGCACCGGTACCGCAATCTCGATCGTCACGCCGCTCGACACCAAGTCGGTCGCTGCGATCGAGAAGCTGATCGGCCAGCCGATCCCGCGTGCTGAAGGCGACTTCACAATTCAATCGGATGAGAACGAGACCGACGAGCAGCCGCGCGAGGCGCGGCGGCGCGACGGATCGCGCGAGCGCAGCGGCCGCAACTCGCGGCGCGAACGTGAGCCGCGAGTTGGTCACGGCCGCGATAGCCGCAATGCCAATTCGCAGCCGCCGGCCGCCACTAGCCCGCGCGTGCCTTCGATCGGCCGTCCGGAGCCGCGACGCACGCAGCGCGACGTCGACTCAGAGCCGGCCGATCATTCGCATCTCCCTGCGTTTCTGCTGCGCCCCGTGCGGGCCCGCGTCTAGCGCTTTGCACAGCGTCGGCCCGGATCAGGCCGACGCCCTAATCTCTTGGCTTGGTTCGTTTTTTTCGTGCCGCCGATTCTTCCATCAGAATCGTCGGCGCGCGGCGTGCGATTCCCCTATTTACGGGGCGTTCATTATCCTCCATTAGCGTGGCAACGATACTTTTAGTTATTGCGGCTGAGCGGCGCGGCTCGGCATTGGGGACTTGATCAGTGGTCAAGCTGCTGGACGAACACGAACGCACGATGGCTTTTGCCGAGGTTGCGCTTGGCCAGATCAGGTCGCTTCGTCAGACCGCCGTCCCCCGCAATTACGAAATCTGGTACGTCTATGCGACCGGATACAACGCTCCGCTCAATAAGATCATCAACGAGACTCTGGCGCGCAACGGCAAGCTGAGCGAAGCCGATCTCGAGCAGATCTACGAGACCTATCTCTCCCACATCAAGACCTCCGATCGTATCGACAAGGTCGGCGCGCGTGTCATCGGCGAGATCGACGATGTCGTGACGCTGATCTCGGACGCGCTCGGCATGTCTGCGAGCTACGACGCAAGCCTGAGCGGCGCCAGCGAAAGGCTCGCGAGCGTGAAGAATCGCGACCAGCTCAAGCCGATCATCGAGCAGCTTGTGAAGTCCACGCACGAGATGCGCGAAACTAACAAGGCGCTCGAGAACCGCCTGGCGCTGTCAAAGACCGAAATCAGCAATCTCCAGCACAGCTTGGAGGCGATCCGCGCCGAGAGCCTGACCGATCCGCTGACCGGACTCGGCAACCGCAAATATTTCGACCGCTCGATCGAGATGGCAGTGCAGACCGCGATCGCCAATGACCAGCCGCTGTCGCTGCTGATGTTCGACATCGACCATTTCAAATCGTTCAACGATTCCTACGGCCATCTCACCGGCGACCAGGTGCTGCGGCTGGTCGGCATGTCCTTGAAGCAGACCATCAAGGGCCAGGACATCACCGCGCGCTACGGCGGCGAGGAATTCGCGGTCGTGCTGCCCAACACCAGCCTACGCCAGGCGCTGACGGTGGCCGACCACATCCGCCGCGCCGTGATGGCGAAGGAATTGAAGAAGAAATCCACCGGCGAGATTCTCGGCCGCGTCACCATCTCGGTCGGTGTCTCCCTGCTGAAGGCGGGCGACGACACGGATGCGCTGATCGAACGTGCCGACGCCTGCCTCTATGCCGCCAAACGCGCCGGCCGCAATCGCGTGGTCTGCGAAGTCGACCCCGAATACACCGCCGAGATCCGCAGCCGCGTTGCTTGACGGCTTCGCGGCGGTTTTCGCGTTTTCCAGCATGCTCTTTCCCCGTCATTGCGAGCGAAGCGAAGCAATCCATCTCACCGCTTGTGGAGACATGGATTGCTTCGTCGCTGCGCTCCTCGCAATGACGGGCTGGAGCTGCGTAGGGTGGGCAAAGGCGCACTTGCGCCGTGCCCACCATCGCACGCGCTATCTGGAACGGTGGGCACGCTTCGCTTTGCCCACCCTACGACTTGGCGTCTTCTTGGCTTTCTTCGCCGAGGCCTTCTTCGCCGCCTTCCTCCCCTTCGGCCGCTTGCGCAACGCGGCGCGCTGCGCGGCGGCGAGTGCGGCCCTTGCCCATTGCGCCAGCTCTTCCGAATCGTCGAACAACCGCGCCGGCAACTGCCAGTAGGAGTTCACCGTAACGGTCCGGGTGCTCGTCTGATATTGGAACGGCTTCGAGCCTTCCGCTTCAAACCGCGGAATGGTCTCTTCATCGGCACGGAAATAGAGCCCCGCGCGCAGCGACAGCGCGAAGTTGGTACCGTCAGCGGAGATGCCGTAGCCGGAAAACATGCGGCGGATGGTGACCGGGCCGAAATCGGCAAACAGGTCGATCAGGAATTCGCGGTCCACGACAGCCCCCACTGCAACCCCTCATGGTGAGGAGCGCGCCAGCGCGTCCCCGGACGATGCTTCGCATCGCCTTGAGAACCATGAGGCCCCGCTCTCGCCCGTGGCCATCCTTCGAGACGGCCGCAGCGCGGCCTCCTCAGGATGAGGTTAGCGCAAGCTGCGGCAGCTCGTTACACCTTCGCCGGCGTGAGCTGCACCGACTCGCCGCAGCCGCAGGCAGAAACCTGGTTCGGGTTGTTGAAGATGAACTGCGCCTGCATCTTATCGGCCTTGTAGTCCATCTCGGTGCCGAGCAGGAACAGGACCGCCTTAGGATCGACCAGGATCTTCACGCCCTTGTCCTCGACCACCTCGTCCGTCGGCCGGATTTCGTGGGCGTATTCGACCGTATAGGACTGACCGGCGCAGCCGCCATTCTTGATGCCGACGCGAAGGCCGACGATCTCAGAATCGGCGCGCTTGGTCAGTTCCGTGATCCGCGCTGCCGCGGCGTCCGTCAGCCTCATCACCTGCGGGCGCGGCCGCGGCTTCGGCTTAGCAACTGGTGCGATGGTGTCCATTGCGGCGGCTCTCTCCCTACGACGCAGAGCGGCAAAGTCTGTCGTCTCAAAAATAACAACGAAATTCCGGCTGTGAAGGTCTCATGTTCGCAATTGGCTAGAACTTCTCCGAACGCCTCGCCTAGTAGATGGCCCATACTCCCGGTGTGACCAGTTCCAGCAGGTGATTGTCCGGATCGCGGAAGTAGATGCTCTTGCCGCCGCGCGGCCAATCGGTCCTGCCTTCGATCGCAACATCGTGCTCGCCGAGCCGCTTTTCCCAGGCCGGCAGTTCGTCCGCGGCGATGGCAAAGGCCGCATGGATCGGGCCGTTGCCGTTGTGCGGCGGAATGGTGCCGCCCGGCAGATGAACCGTCTCGAGCGTGGCGCCGCGACGAAACAGCAGCAGCACATTGCGGCCTCCTATGTCGAAGGCCATAAACCGCGAATCGCTCGTCAGCGGCTCAAGGCCAAGCACATCGGTGTAGAACGCACGGGCGCGGTCGAGGTCATCGACATAGAGTGCGGTCTCGATGACACCGGATAGCTTCGGCAATGACCCTCACCACATGTTGAGCACGAGACGGGCCTCGTCGCTCATCCGATCCGGCGTCCACGCCGGCTCCCAGACCAGGTTGACGTTGACGACGCCGATGCCGGGAACACTGGCCAGCGCATTCTCCACCATGGTTGGCAATTCGCCGGCCGCCGGGCAGTTCGGCGTGGTCAGCGTCATCAAGACGTCGACGCTGCGGTCGTCCTTGAGATCGACCTTGTAGATCAATCCGAGCTCATAGATGTCGGCCGGGATTTCCGGGTCGAACACCGTCTTCAACGCGGCCACGATCTCCTGGCTGAGACGCTCGGTCTCTTCCGGCGGCAAGGCGGAGCTCGTCTCCACATGGGCGGTTTTGACGTCGTCGGCTGTCTCGGTCATGCGAACAATTCCCCGGCCTTGATCAAGGCTTGCGCCAGATGGTCGACCTCTTCCCTCGTATTATACATGCCGAACGAGGCCCGGCACGTGGCTGTGACATTGAACCGCTCTAAGAGCGGCATCACGCAATGGGTGCCGGCGCGCACCGCAATGCCTTGGCGATCGATCACGGTCGCGACATCATGGGGGTGGGCGCCCTTCATCTCGAAGGAGATCACCGGCCCCTTCTCCCGGGCGGTGCCGATCAGCCGCAGCGAATTGATCTCGCGCAGGCGCTCCTGGGCGTAGGTGAGCAGGTCGTGCTCATGGGCGGCGATGCGCTCCTTGCCGATCGAATTGACGTAGTCGATCGCAGCGCCGAGCCCGATCGCCTGGACGATCGGCGGGGTTCCGGCCTCGAATTTGTGCGGCGGGTCGCCATAGGTGACCCAGTCCTTCGCAACCTCGCGGATCATCTCGCCGCCGCCGTTATACGGCCGCATCGCGACCAAGTGCTCATGCTTGGCATGGAGCACGCCGATGCCGGTCGGGCCGTAAACCTTGTGGCCGGTGAAGGCGTAGAAATCGCAGTCGAGGTCCTGGACGTCGATCGGCAGATGCACGGCCCCCTGCGCGCCGTCGACCAGCACGGGAATGCCGCGCGCATGCGCGATCCTGACGACCTCCTTGACCGGAACCAGCGTTCCGAGCGCGTTCGACATCTGCGTGATCGCCACCAGCTTGGTGCGCGGCGAGAGGAGCTTCTCGAATTCCTCGATCAGGAAATTGCCGTCGTCGTCGACCGGCGCCCATTTGATGACAGCGCCATACCGCTCCCGCAGGAAATGCCAGGGCACGATGTTGGAATGGTGCTCCATGATCGAGAGCACGATCTCGTCGCCCTGCCCGATATTGGGCTCGCCCCATGACGAGGCGACCAGGTTGATCGCCTCGGTGACGTTGCGGGTGAAGATGATCTCTTCGCTGCGCCGCGCGTTGACGAACTTCGCCACTTTGGTGCGGGCGCCTTCGTAAGCCTCGGTCGCGGCATTGGCGAGGTAGTGCAGGCCGCGATGCACATTGGCGTATTCGGTCTTGTAGGCCTCGGCCATACGGTCGAGCACCGCGTTCGGTTTCTGCGCGGAGGCCGCGTTGTCGAGATAGACCAGCGGCTTGCCGTAGACCTTAAGCGCCAGCGCCGGAAAATCCTCGCGCACCCGCGCGATGTCGTAAGCGCCATTGGCGACCGCCGGATGCGTACTCATCCCCGTGCCTCCAGCCAGCGCTGTGCCGCCGCGATCACATGCTCTCGCAGCGAATCGTTCGCGATCGATTCGATGGCCTCGCCGACGAAGGCCTGGATCAGGAGCGCCTGCGCTTCCTTCTCGGGAAGACCGCGCGCACGCAGATAGAACAACAGGCTTTCGTCCAGCGCGCCGGTGGTCGCGCCATGGCCGCAGGTGACGTCGTCGGCAAAAATCTCGAGTTCCGGCTTGTTGTCGGCCTCGGCCTCGTCGGAGAGCAGGAGCGCCCGCGTCATCATCTTGGCGTCGGTCTTCTGCGCGTCCGGACGGACGACGATGCGGCCCTGGAACACCGAGTGGGCGCGGTCGTCGATCACGGCGCGGAACACCTCGCGGCTGGCGCAGTGCGGCACCGCGTGATCCATGAACATCGTGGTGTCGGCATGCTGCCGACCCTTGATCAGATTGACGCCGTTGGTGTCGACCCGCGCGCCCTCGCCCGCAAAGACGATGGTCGGCTGATAGCGGCTGACACCAGCGCCCGAGACCATGCCAAAGGTGTTGAGCTGCGCATGCGCGCCGAGCGTCACCGCGGCAGAAGCAATGTTGAAGGCCTCTAACCCGTCTTCGATCAGGCGGAGATGATCGAGCCGCGCATTGTCGCCGAGCGAAACGATCAGGGAGTCGTAGGTCTGATACGCCTTTGCACCTTCGGTGGCGACGAAGCTTTCCACCAGCGTCGCACTCACATCGCGGCCCAGCCGGAGCAGCGAACGCGTGAACATCGCAGCCGGTGCGCCCACGCTTGCGACATGGACCACGTGCAGCGGCTGCTCCAACACGGTGCCGTTGGCAATTTCGATCACGACGCCGTCGGTCGCCATCGCCGTGTTCAGCGCGATCATGGGATTGGAGTTATCTGATGCCAGCAACTCGCCCTGTAGCGGGCCGTCCCCCGCCTCCAGCACCTCGCGCAGCGTGCGGACCGAAAGGCCCTTCTCGCCCTTGCCGAGATCGGAAAGCTTTGGCGCGAACACGCCATCGACCAGCACGAGCCGCCGCGTGCCTTCGATCGTATGCAGCTTGAGCGCGGCTTCCGCGCGCGACAGAGCCGCCGCATCGGGTGCAGCCGCCAGCGGCAACACCTCGCGCATCAACGCGCGCAGGTCGGTATATTTCCAGTCCTCGATCCGGCGGTGCGGAAGGCCCGCGCCCTCAAAGGCCTCAAAGGCCTGCCGCCTTTGCTCAGCGACCTTGCCGGAGCCAGGCAACCGCTCGCGCGCGAGCGCAAAACTGGTGCTCACCGCGCGCCCGGTATCGGTTTTTGCCAACACGACGTTCATCACGAATTCCGTTCAGGCTTAGGCGTCTTCGAACTGCGCATAGCCGGATTCTTCCAGCTGCAGCGCCAGTTCCTTGCCGCCAGTCTTCACCACCGAGCCCTTGGCCATCACGTGCACATAGTCCGGCACGATGTAGTTGAGCAGCCGCTGGTAGTGGGTGATCACGACCATGGCACGCTCGGACGAACGCAGCGCGTTGACACCGTCGGCCGCGATCCTGAGCGCGTCGATGTCGAGACCTGAGTCCATTTCATCGAGGATGCAGAGGCTCGGCTCGAACAGCGCCATCTGCAGGATCTCGTTGCGCTTCTTCTCGCCGCCGGAGAAGCCGACATTGACGCCGCGCTTGAGCATGTCCTGCGGAATGCTGAGCGACTTGGAGACCTCGCGGACTTTCTTCAGGAAGTCCGGTGTCGAATATTCGCTCTCGCCGCGCGCCTTGCGCTGCGCGTTCAGCGCAGTGCGCAGGAAATTCATGGTGGCGACGCCGGGGATTTCGACCGGGTACTGGAACGCCAGGAACACGCCCTTGGCGGCGCGCTCGTCGGGCGCCATCTCCAAGAGATCCTCGCCGCGGAACAGGATCTGTCCGCCGGTGACCTCATAGCCCGGCTTGCCGGCGATGACGTGCGAGAGCGTCGATTTGCCGGAGCCGTTCGGCCCCATGATCGCGTGCACCTCGCCGGGATTCACGGTCAGCGACAGGCCATGGAGGATCTCGCGATCCTCGACACGGACCTGCAGGTCTTTCACTTCAAGCAATGCCATTACAGTTTTCCTAGATGTCACCCCGAGGCGCCGGTACGGCAGGCCCGCCAGGGATGAGGATTATCCAACCGAACCTTCGAGAGAGATCGAGATCAGCTTCTGCGCCTCAACCGCGAACTCCATCGGGAGCTGTTGCAGCACGTCCTTGACGAAGCCGTTGACCACGAGGCCGACGGCTTCCTCCTGGCTCAGCCCGCGCTGCACGCAGTAGAACAGCACGTCCTCGGAGATCTTCGAGGTCGTCGCCTCGTGCTCGAACGTCGCCGACGAGTTCTTCGCCTCGACGTAAGGCACGGTGTGCGCGCCGCATTTGTCGCCGATCAGGAGCGAGTCGCAGGCGGTGTAGTTGCGCGCGCCGATGGCCTTGCGGTGCGCGGTGACGAGGCCACGATAGGTGTTCTGCGACTTGCCGGCGGCGATGCCCTTGGAGATGATCCGGCTCGAGGTGTTCTTGCCGAGATGGATCATCTTGGTGCCGCTATCGACCTGCTGGTAACCGTTCGAGATCGCGATCGAGTAGAACTCGCCGCGCGAATTGTCGCCGCGCAGGATGCAGCTCGGATATTTCCAGGTGATGGCGGAGCCGGTCTCGACCTGGGTCCAGGAGATCTTCGAGTGGTCGCCGCGGCAATCGCCACGCTTGGTGACGAAATTGTAGATGCCGCCCTTGCCTTCCGAGTTGCCGGGATACCAGTTCTGCACCGTCGAATATTTGATCTCGGCGTCATCGAGCGCAACGAGCTCGACCACGGCGGCGTGGAGCTGATTCTCGTCGCGCTGCGGCGCAGTGCAGCCTTCAAGGTAAGAGACATACGAGCCCTTGTCGGCGATGATCAGCGTGCGCTCGAACTGGCCGGTGTTGCGCTCGTTGATGCGGAAATAGGTCGACAGTTCCATCGGGCAGCGGACGCCCGGCGGCACGTAGACGAACGAGCCGTCGGAGAACACCGCCGAGTTCAGCGTGGCGAAGAAGTTGTCCGTCGTCGGCACCACGCTGCCGAGATACTTCCTCACGAGTTCAGGATGCTCGCGGATCGCTTCCGAGATCGGCATGAAGATCACGCCGGCCTTCTTCAATTCCTTCTGGAAGGTGGTCGCAACCGACACCGAGTCGAAGACGGCGTCGACCGCGATCTTGCGCTGTTCCGACGGCTCCCCGCCCGGAGGCGGCTCGACACCCTCGAGGATCGCGACTTCCCGCAAGGGAATGCCGAGCTTCTCGTAGGTCTTGAGAATCTCCGGATCGATCTCGTCGATCGACGACAGCGTCTTCTTCGGCTTCGGCGCCGCGTAATAATAGAGGTCCTGGTAGTCGATCTTGGGATAGTTGACGCGCGCCCAGGTCGGCTCGGTCATGGTCAGCCAGCGGCGGTACGCCTCCAGGCGCCATTCCAGCATCCAGGCCGGTTCGTTCTTTTTCTCTGAGATGAAGCGGACGATATCTTCCGACAGCCCCTTGGGGGCCTTTTCGGACTCGATGAGCGTCTCGAACCCATATCGATACTGATCGACGTCGATCCGTCGGACACGGTCGACCGTCTCCTGTACAGCAGGCATTTAATCCTCCGCTCGCGGTTTCAAGGACCGCGGTGGATCAGTTCTAAAGAGTGGTACGGTTAGTGGACGAAAACCCGCTTAGAACCGTTCAAGCTGTGTTTCGTCCCACTCTAAGTAAGGTATTGGCGAGCTTTAGCCAAGCCTTTACGGCCAAATCTATGTCTGTGGTGGATGTAGACCAGCCAAGACTAAGCCGCACTGCTCCCTGGGCGAGGTCCGGCCGGAACCCCATCGCGGCCAGCACATGTGACGGCTGGACCTTTCCGGAGGAACACGCGGAACCCGAGGATACCGCGATTCCGGCGAGGTCGAAGCCGATCACGGCTGTCTCGGCCTTCAGCCCGGGCGAGGTGAACAGCGTCGTATTGGGCAGCCGAGGCACGCCATCCGAGAATACAATAATACCATCAACTTCCCTCAGGCCAACCTCAAGTCGGTCCCTTAGGGCCTGCAGCCGGACTGCGTCGGTCGCGAGGCCTGCCATCGCGGCCTTGGTAGCCGCGCCAAAGGCCGAGATGCCGGCAACGTTCTCCGTACCGGCGCGGCGCCCGAGCTCCTGGCCGCCGCCGCGCAGAAGCGGTTCGAGCCTCTCCACGCCCTCCACCAGAACCATGGCCCCGACGCCCTTGGGGCCGCCGATCTTGTGCGCGGAGAGCGTCACCATATCCGCCTGCAATGAGCCGAGATCGAAGGGAATTTTCCCGAAGGCCTGGATCGCATCGACGTGAAGCAAGCCGCTGGCGGCATGAACGATCTCGGCCGCCTCCCTGACCGGCTGCAGTGCGCCGGTCTCGTTATTGGCCAGCATGACCGACACCAATGCCGGCGGACCGTCAGCAAGCTTGCCGCGGAGATCATCGAGGTCCAGCACGCCTGACGGCGTCACCGCGACCGTTTCGATCGCCTCGGCCGCAAAGCGTCCCCCTGACAGCACCGAGGCATGCTCGATCGCCGACACCAGGAGCCGCTGGACAGCAGCACCACCGCCGCGTCGCACCCCCGGCGTCAACGCCAGCGCATTCGCTTCCGTGCCGCCAGAGGCAAACACCACATCCTGCGCCCTGCCGCCGACCGCCGCGGCAATCGCGCTTCTCGCCTCCTCGATCAGCCGCCGCGCCTGCCGCCCCTCGGCATGCACCGAGGACGGATTGCCGCACAGCTCCCACGCGGCAGCCATCGCCGCCTTCGCCTCGGGGCGAATCGGCGTGGTCGCATTCCAGTCGAGATAGACGCGGTCCGCCATGGAGTAATATAATACCTTAGCACTTCTTGCGGGTTCTAGCCGGCAATCTTCGCTCGAATCCTGCCGGCGTTATGCCAGTTGGTGATCGCAGCACCGCCCGCAATCACCAGCTAACGCATTGAACACGCTTGGCGTTGTTCAAGATGCTTGCTTTTTGCCCCTCGCCTCATGCTAGAACGCGCGGGCCTCAAAAACCAACCGAGGCGTCGTTCGTTCGCGGGAAGCCGCCTGACGACGCCGTTCACGGTAAATCCAGCCACTTTATCTGCCGGGGGCCGATGAAGTCAGCACAACTCGGTTGATTGCTCAGCGCCAACCAAGGGTCAAGCGTAGGATCACTCAAGGGATCACTGATGCCTGAAGTTATTTTCAACGGCCCGGCGGGCCGTCTCGAAGGCCGCTACCACCCGGCCAAGCAGAAGAACGCGCCGATCGCCATGATCCTGCATCCGCACCCGCAGTTTCACGGCACGATGAATCACCAGATCGTCTACCAGTGCTACTATGCCTTCGCGCATCGCGGCTTCTCGGTGCTGCGCTTCAACTTCCGCGGGGTCGGCCGCAGCCAGGGCTCGTTCGACCACGGCACCGGCGAATTGTCGGATGCAGCCTCCGCGCTCGACTGGGCGCAGAGCATCAATCCCGAGGCGCGCGCCTGCTGGGTCGCGGGCTTTTCGTTCGGCGCCTGGATCGGCATGCAGCTTCTGATGCGCCGGCCCGAGGTCGAGGGATTCATCTCGATCGCGCCGCCGGCCAATCTCTATGACTTCTCGTTCCTGGCGCCCTGCCCTTCCTCCGGACTGATCGTGCATGGCGACAAGGACGCCGTGGTGCCGCCCAAGGACGTCAACACGCTGGTCGAGAAATTGAAGACGCAGAAGGGCATCGTGATCGATCAGCAGATCATCCCCGGCGCCAACCATTTCTTCGACGGCAAGCTTGAGCCATTGATGGAAACGGTCACCGGCTATCTCGACATGCGTCTCGCCAACGTGCGCTGACGCCGCGATCCCGTAGCCCGGGTGGAGCGAAGCGCAACCCGGGACAACTGCATCCGCGTCACGAGCGGCCCCGGATTGCGCTCCGCTCCATCCTAGCTACGAAGACGGCCGCGTTACGCCGCAAGCTTCAACAAATGCGCGTCATGCTGCTTGAGGAAGGCGCGCAGCAATTGCGGATAGTCGGCGCCAACCGCGGCCTTCACGCTCGGGCGTTTCGCCAACTCCGCGCGCCACTTCCGAGCCTTCGGCATGTCCTTGAACACCGCAAGGTCGATGAATTCGTCGAACACGTCGAAATAGCGGAAGATCGGCGCGAACACCGCATCCACCAGGCTGAATTCCTCGCCTGCAAAGTACGGACCCGCGCCGAGCGCCGCCTCGATGCGGGCGAATTTGGTGGTGACCGCCTCCCGCTTGGCCTCGAAGGTCGCGGCATCCTTGGCAGTCTCGAGGCCCCAGAGATCGCTCAAAATCGCCGAGCCGAATTCCATCCAGGCGCGATGTTCGGCGCGCGCAAGCGGGTTCTGCGGGTGCAGCTTGGCGCCAGGTTGCGTCTCCTCGATGTATTCGCAGATCACGTTGCTCTCGAACAGCGCCACCTCGCCCTTTTCGGTCGCAACCGTCAGTACCGGCACCTTACCAAGCGGCGATATCTTCAGAAACCAGTCCGGCTTGTTAGCGAGATCGATATCGATCCGTTCGAAGGCGACGCCCTTCTCTGCGAGAGCGATCACCGCGCGCTGCACATAGGGACAGAGCTTGTGGCTGATCAGTTTCAACGCAGCGGCCATGGCGCACTCCTCGCTAGTTTCATGCACTCGCATGCATCTAAATGCATTTGCATAAAACAGTCAAGAAGGATGCAATTGCATCTACCCTTTAAGGCCGCGCGATGACACCCCCGGTCATGGGAATCGGCACGCCGGTCGTGGCGGGATAACTGAGCGGCAGGCCCTTCATGCCGCGCACGGCGAGGAATCCGAACGCCTGTGCCTCGATCGCGTCCGGCGACCAGCCGAGCGCATCGGCCGCTTCGACGGTCGCGGGCGCAACCCGCTCGCGCAGCATCCGCAGCATGGTCAGATTGCGCGCACCGCCGCCGGCGACAATCCAGCTCTTCGGCACCTTCGGCAATAGCGGCACCACGCGGGCAATCGCGGCCGCGGTGAAGGCGGTCAGCGTCGCCGCGCCGTCGGCGGGTGCGACGTCCCCGAGCTTCAATGCGGCGAAATCATTGCGATCCAGCGATTTCGGCGGCAGCAGCGCGAAGAACGGCAATTCCAGCGCGCGGGCAATCCAGGCCTCATTGGCCCTGCCCTGGGCGGCGAACCGGCCATCGGTGTCGAACGGCTGGCTCATCATGCGGAACATGTAGTCGTCGAGCAGCGCGTTGCCGGGACCGGTGTCGCAGGCGATCAGCGTGTCGGCGCCGTCGATATAGGTGATGTTGGAGACGCCGCCGACATTGACCACCACGGTCGGCCCCTCGCGCTGCACGGATTGCACCAGCGCCCGGTGGTAGACCGGCACGAACGGCGCGCCCTGCCCGCCAGACGCCACATCGGCGGCGCGGAAATCATACATCACGGGAATGTGGATCGCCTTCGCCAGCGCCGCAGCGTCGCCGATCTGCACCGTCAATTGGCGCTCGGGCCGGTGCAGCACGGTCTGGCCGTGGAAGCCGACAATGTCGATGTGTTCGGGCGTGATGCGATTCTGCGCGGTGAAGGCGGCGACCGCCTCGGCATGCGCCAGCGTGACGGCGCGTTCGGCCTCGGCAAGGATCCCGGGCCGGGCGTCGCGGTGCGATAGATGGACGGCCTCGGTAAGCGCCTGGCGCAGCAGGCTGCGCTCGGCATTGGTGTAGGGCCGGTAGCCGGACGGCCCGAACGACTTGACCTGCTTTCCATCGGTTTCGATCAGTGCCACGTCGACCCCGTCGAGTGAGGTCCCGCTCATCAGACCGAGTGCGGTCAACATCATCCCTGTGCCTTCGACGCCCCTTTTGCCCTGCCCTGATGCCCGGCTTGTATCAAACAAGCACATCTTATAATGCCACAGCGCGCCTCGCGGCGGCAGCCCGTTCGGTCATGGTTCCGCAACCGGCTGCAATTACCGTAAAACAAGAATGATCAGAGTCGCCGACAAATGACTACATTTAAATCGGATTTTATGAATGAGCTGCAGTGGCGCGGCTTCGTTCATCAGGTGTCGGACGCGGCGGGCATCGACGCGCTCGCCGCCAAGGGGGAGATCGTGGCCTATGTAGGCTACGACTGCACGGCCCCGTCCCTGCATATCGGCCATTTGTTGTCGGCCATGATGCTGCACTGGCTGCAGGAAACCGCTGGCGGCAAACCGATCACCTTGATGGGCGGCGGCACCACGCGCGTCGGCGACCCCTCGGGCAAGGACGAAACGCGCCAAATTCTCTCCATCGAGCAAATTGACGCGAACAAGGAATCGATCAAGCACGTCTTCAAGCGCTTCCTGAAGTTTGGGGAAGGCAAGACCGATGCCGTGATGGCCGACAATGCGGAGTGGCTGACCAAGCTCAATTACATCGAAATGTTGCGGGATATCGGTCGGCACTTCTCCGTGAACCGCATGCTTTCCATGGACTCGGTCAAGCTCCGCCTCGATCGCGACCAGGAGATGAGCTTTATCGAATTCAACTACATGATCCTGCAGTCCTACGACTTCGTCGAACTGGCACGTCGCTACGGCTGCAATCTGCAGATGGGCGGCTCCGATCAATGGGGGAACATCGTGACCGGTGTGGACCTCGGCCGCCGCATGGGCACCCATCAGCTCTACGCATTGACGACACCGCTGTTGACCACGGCTTCCGGCGCCAAGATGGGCAAGACCGCGGCCGGCGCGGTCTGGCTGAACGCCGACCAGTTCAGCCCCTACGATTACTGGCAATACTGGCGCAATACGGAAGACGCCGACGTCGGACGATTCCTGAAACTGTTCACGACGCTTTCGATGAGCGAGATCGGGAAGCTGGAGGCGCTGCAGGGCTCCGAGATCAACGAGGCCAAGAAGGTGCTGGCAACCGAGGCGACCTCCCTGCTCCACGGCCGCGATGCCGCCGTTGAGGCCGCCGAGACCGCGCGCCGCACCTTCGAGGAAGGCGCGCTCGCGGAGACGCTGCCCACGATCGAAATTCCGCGCAGCGAACTGGATGCCGGCATCAGCGTGCTGGCTGCCTATGTGAAGGCCGGCCTCGTCGCCTCCAACGGCGAGGCACGGCGCCAGATCAAGGGCGGCGGATTGCGCGTCAACGACGTCGCTGTCACCGACGAGAAGATGGTGCTGACGCCGTCCGACCTCACTGCGGAAGGCGTGATCAAGCTGTCGCTTGGCAAGAAGCGGCACGTCCTGTTGAAGGCTGCATAGGCGCATTCGCTTTTTGCGGCTTGTGGGGAGGCGCGGAAACGCGCTCCCTCCTCTCATGGACAAGAACACGCTCGGGGAGGAAATGGCGGCGAAGCCGCCGACGCGCGTCGCGCTCAACGTGCTCGCGCTGTGCTTTGCACTCGCGCTGATCGGCCGCGGCCTCGGCGAGAGTTTCACCGTCTTCCTGAAACCGATCTCGGAAAGTTTCGGCTGGGACCGCGCGCAGATCGTCTCGGTCTATTCGCTGACCTGGCTTGCCGGCGGCCTCACCGCGCCGCTGATCGGCCGCCTGTTCGACCATTCGGGGCCGCGCGCTGTCTATTCGCTCGGACTGCTTCTGCTCGGCGGCTCATTCCTGGTCGCCGCGCATGCGCAATATCTCTGGCAATTGCAGTTCAGCATCGGCCTCTGCGTCGGAGTCGGGATCGCCTTCATCGGCAATGTGCCGAACTCGATCCTGCTCGGCCGCTGGTTTGGCCCTCGCCTGCCGACCGCGATGGCGGTGGTCTATTCCGCAACCGGCGCCGGGGTGCTCGTGCTGCTCCCGGCCTCGCAGCTCTTGATCGATCGCGTCGGCTGGCGCGGCGCCTACCAGATCTTCGGCATCACGGCGCTGTGCCTGCTGGTGCCGCTATTGCTGTTGCCATGGCGGCGGTTCTCGCGCGGCTCGCCGCATGTGGTGAAGAAAGCCGATCTTGACATCGTAGACGAAGGCTGGACGCTGCTCGGCGCGATACGCCACCACGCCTTCTGGGCGCTGTTTGCCACGTTCTTCTTCACCGCGATCGGCATGTACGCGATCTCGGCACAGATCGTCGCCTATCTGATCGACGCCGGCTTTCCGCCGCTACAGGCCGCGACCGCCTGGGGGTTCAGCGGCGTCGTGCTGCTGTTCGGCATGCTCGGCGTTTCCGAACTCGACAGCATCATCGGACGCCGGCCGTCGGTCCTGCTCAGCTATGCGATCTCGATCCTCGGCATCATCCTGCTCTGGCTGCTGCAGTGGTATCCGAACTTCTGGCTCCTCACCGGTTTCGTCGTCACCTTCGGCAGCATGATCGGCTCGCGCGGCCCGCTGATCACGGCCACCGCGATGAAGATCTTCCGCGGCAAGCGGGTCGGCACGATCTATGGCACCATCTCGATCGGCAGCGGGCTCGGCTCCGCGTTCGGATCCTGGGCCGGCGGCCTGATCCACGACTTCGCCCACAGCTACAATCCGGTAATCGCATTCGCGCTGGTCAGCGTGATCCTGGGAATGATTCCGTTCCTGGTCGTGCCGGCACTGCGCCGCTGATCAAGGGCGCCTCGGAGGTATCCCCTTGATGGCATACCCGATTCACGATTGGTAAGACACTTCCTGCTATGCCTCGGGACACGATACCCGCAGAGGCCGCAATGAACCTTCTCAGCCGACTGACGATCCGCACCAAACTCGCCTGCATAGTGGCTCTCGCGGCACTGACCGTTTTCGCAATCGTCGCGGGTGCGGCCTGGATCAACCGAAACCGCATGCTGGACGACCGCGTCGCACAGATGCGGACGGCGGCCGACCTGCTCTACGGCGTGGCGCAGTCGCTGCAGGAGGATGTCGCTGCCGGAAAGATGACGGTCGCCGAGGCGAAGGAGCAGTTTCGCCAGCGCGGCCGGAAAATGACTTTCAACAACGGCCAGGGATATCCGAACGCCTACAATATCGCCGATACGTCGCTGCTGTTGAACAGCGCCAATCCCAAGCTCGAAGGCAAGATCAACGGCACCAAGGATGCCAATGGCGTCCTGATCGCCGATGCCCAGATCGCTGCCGGCCGGCAGAGCCCGGAAGGCGGCACCACATCCTACCTTTATCCACGCCCCGGGCAGACCGTGCCGGCGCGGAAAATGACCTATGTTCGCAGCTTCGAGCCGTGGAACATCGTCATGAGTTACGGACTCTATGTCGATGATATCGACGCCGACATGAACGCCGTGCTGCTGGAGCTTGGCGCGATCGGCGGCGGTCTGATGCTGCTGATGGGGCTGTTGTCGTGGCTGATTGCCCGCGACGTCGTGGGCGCGCTGGAGCGTCAGAAGAACCGGATGCAGCGCATTGCCGAAGGCTCGCTCGACGAGGCGGTCGAGGAGACGAGCCGCCGTGACGAGATCGGCCGCATGGCGGAAACGCTGGAGGTCCTGCGGCAGACCGCGATCACCGCACGGGCGCTGGAAGCCGAACAGGACGCAACCAAGCAGCGGAGCGAGAAGGAAAAGCGTGACGCCTTGTTCGCCCTCGCCGATCGCTTTGATGCATCGGTTGGCCAGCTCGTCGGACTGATGGCGTCGGGATCCAGCGAGCTGGAAGCCACCGCAAAGTCGATGTCCTCGACCGCCGAGGGCACCAATCACCGCGCCGCGGTGGTCGGTTCGGCCGCAACGGAGGCAAGCTCGCGGGTGCAGACGGTAGCTTCGGCCGCCGAGGAATTGTCCTCCTCGATCTCCGAGATCAGCCGCCAGGTGACGCAGTCGGCCAATGTCACCGGCCGCGCCGTCGAGAGCGCGCGCCGCACCGATACCATCGTGCGGGCGCTCGCCGACGGCGCCCAGCAGATCGAGCACGTCGCCGAGCTGATCTCCAGCATTGCCGAGCAGACCAACCTCCTGGCGCTCAACGCCACCATCGAGGCCGCGCGCGCCGGTGAGGCCGGCCGAGGCTTTGCCGTGGTCGCCTCCGAGGTCAAGACTCTCGCAAGCCAGACCGCGGAAGCCACCAAAGAGATCGGCACGCGCATCGCGCAGATCCAGGGCGCGACCAAGGAAGCGGTCGAGGCGATCGACGGCATCACCGCCACGATCGAGGAAGTCAGCACCATCGCCACCTCGATCGGCTCCGCAATCGAGCAGCAGGGCGCAGCAACGGCCGAAATCGCACGCAGCGTGTCGCAGACGGCGGAAGCGACCAAGGAAGTCACGACCAATATCGGCGGAGTGAGCGCCGCGGCCAACGAGACCGGCAACGCCGCGGGCCTCGTTCTGACCGCAGCGAGCAACCTGTCCAAGCAGGCCGAGCAGCTCTCCGGCGAAGTCTCCACCTTCCTCGCAGGCGTCCGCGCCGCGTGAGCCGGCGCCTTGCCGTCTGATGCAGCCCAAAGAAAGTCGCACGTGTCAGCTTCGCTGACATGTCTCAGCGAAAAAATTCTTGGCGCCTTGAGATGCCAGGTGAAATGCGTGGCCGACAAAAAGAAACCGGTCTAGTCTTCCTGACGCGTGGGTGGAAACCCGGCGCAAGAATAGACGCCAATCGCTATTGCTGCCACGGCCACCGTCGGACTTCGTTCGCGCAACCGGCGCTGGGGCAATCGGACTGCAGCCCGATCTTGATACGTTACAACGGTTGACATCGTTCCGCGGAGACTGACGGCGGCCTGTCGAGAAGAGACAGGATCGAGCTTGGTCAATTCCAAACGGGAGGAACGGCAATGGGTAACGACTTGAGAACCGCGTGTGACGGCGTTCTGCAGAAAGTAGTGACCGGCAAAGACCGCGTTCCGGGCGTGGTGGCGATGATCACCGACCGCTCGGCCAACACCTACGAAGGCGCAGCCGGTGAGCGTAGCATTGGCGGCAGTCAGGCAATGACGACCGACACGGTCTTCGCAATCTTTTCGACCACAAAAGCAATCACCGGGACGGCGGTCCTGCAATGTGTCGAGGAAGGCAAGCTCGACCTGGACGCCCCGGCCAAGACCTACGTTCCCGAGATCGGCAAGGTCGAGGTGCTCGAAGGCTTTGACGCGCAGGGCAGGCCAACGCTGCGGGCGCCGAAACGCGACATCACCACCCGCATGCTGATGCTGCACACGGCCGGCTTCGGCTACGACTTCTTCAACGCCAATTACTTTCGCCTCGCGCAAGAACACGGCCAGCCGAGCGTGATCACCTGCTCAAGGGCATCACTGATGACGCCGCTCCTGTTCGATCCCGGCGACAAGTGGGAATATGGCAGCAACCTCGACTGGTGCGGCCAGGTCGTCGAGCGCATTCGCGGCAAGCGCCTCGGAGAGGTGTTGAAGGACCGGGTTTTTGCGCCGCTCGGCATGGATGATATCGCCTTTTCGCTGACGCCTTCGATGCGTGAGCGCCTTGCCGTCATCCACCAGCGCGAAGCCGATGGCGCGCTGACCCCCCTTCCCGATCTGCAATTGCCACCCGAGCCGGAGGTCGACATGGGCGGCCACGGACTTTACGCCTCGATCGGCGAATACATGAAATTCATCCGCATGTGGCTGAACGATGGAGCGGGGCCACAGGGCCGCGTGCTGAAGCAAGAGACGGTCGAGGCCGCCGTACGTAATGGCCTCGAGGCGCACCAGACCGTGGTAATGCTGCCCGGCGTGATTCCGACCCTGTCGAACGATGCGGAGTTCTTCCCCGGACTGAAGAAGTCCTGGTCCTACACCTTCATGGTCAACGACGAGGACGCTCCGACCGGCCGCCCGGCAGGTTCGATCGGCTGGGCCGGGCTCGCCAACCTGTTCTATTGGATCGATCGAAAGAACGGGTTCGGAGGATATTGGGCGACGCAGATCCTGCCGTTCGGAGATCCGACATCGTTCGGCGGCTACCTCGATTTCGAGACAGCCGCCTATGCAAGTGGAGAGGTGCGCGCAGCGGCATAGTGCCGATGAAGCGAAGCGGCCTACCTCGCGCCGCCACGCTTCGCGGCTCTTGAATCTGCGTGGTTTGCGGCATTCGTGGCCGGAACCGCATGCAGTCGGCCAGTCTGTCCTTCGGCAGGTTGGCCTCTGTCATCCCCGAATTCGAAATGGTGCGCGCGATCCATCGGCCGAGCGGCATCGAGAGGGTATTGCGATAACGACAAGAAAACTGGTCCGAACTTCAGGGGCATTGCTCACAGGAGGAGAAGTGTTATGACGAACGTGCAAGGTGACTCGCGCAGCGCAGGCGCCAAAGCAGACTACGATGCGATCATCATCGGCGCCGGGTTCTCCGGCATGTACATGTTGCATTCGTTGCGCGACAAGCTCGACATGAATGTCACCGTGTTTGAGGCCGGCGACGGCGTCGGCGGCACCTGGTACTGGAATCGCTATCCAGGCGCACGCTGTGACTCGGACAGCTACATTTACTGCTACACGTTCGACAAGAACCTGCTGCAGGAATGGAACTGGTCCGAGCGCTATCCGGAGCAGGACGAGATCCTGCGCTACCTCGAGCACTGCGCGGAGCGCTTCGACCTCAAGCCCGACATCCAGTTCGGCAAGCGCGTCACCGAGGTCGTCCTCGATGAGGACACCGGACTCTGGACGGTGCGCACCGACAACGGCGACGTCGCCAAAGCGCGTTTCGTTATCACCGCGGTCGGCGCCCTGTCGGCAGCCAACATGCCGCCGTTCAAAGGGCTCGGCTCCTTCCAGGGCAAGTGCTACCACACCAGCCAGTGGCCACACGACGGCGTCGACTTTACCGCAAAGCGTGTCGGGGTCATCGGCACCGGCGCCACCGCAGTGCAGGCGGTCCCGGAGATCGCGCAGCAGGCCAAGCACCTGACGGTGTTCCAGCGTACGCCGGCCTTCTGCGTGCCGGCGCGCAACGGCAGTGTCGATCCCGAGGTCACCAGGGCCCGCAAGGCCGATTACGACGGGATCCGCCGGCGCATCAAGGACTCGTTCTTCGGCTTCGAGTTGGATTTCATCCCGAGGTCGGTGCTCGAAGCGACGCCTGAGGAGCGCGAGCGAGAATTCGACAGGATGTGGGATGCAGGAGGCTTTGCCTTCTGGCTGGCCAACTATCAGGACATGTTCTTCTCCAAGGAGGCGAACAATATCATTGCCGACTACCTCAAGAGCAAGATCCGCTCCACCGTCAACGATCCGGTCACGGCCGAGAAACTGACACCCAAGACCTATCCTTACGGCACCAAGCGGCAGCCGCTCGACACCAACTACTTCGAGACTTTCAACAAGAAGAACGTAACTTTGGTGGATGCGAGCACCGACGGCTCGATCGAGGAGATCACGCCGAATGGGATTCGCGCCGGCGGCAAAGAATACCCGCTCGACATCATCGTCGTCGCCACTGGTTTCGATGCCCTGACCGGCCCGCTGAAAAGCCTCGGCATCAAGGGGCGTGGCGGCAGGGCGCTGGCGCAGGAATGGGAGGACGGCCCGGTGACCTACCTTGGCGTCGCGATCGCCGGCTACCCGAACCTGTTCATGATCACCGGCCCGCAGAGCCCCTCGGTGCTTTCGAACATGCCGGTGTCGATCGAACAGCATGTCGAGTGGATCACCGAATGCATCGCCCACATGCGACGAAGCAAGCTTGCGACCATCGAGGCTAGCCCGCAGGCGCAGGAAGCGTGGGGCACTCACGTCGCGGAGGTGGTCAACTCGACGCTGATGACCACGGCCAATTCGTGGTACATGGGAGCCAACATCGCCGGCAAGGCTCATCGCTTCCTGCCCTATCTCGGCCCAGAAGGCGTCGGCGGCTACCGCAGGAAGTGCGCCGAGATCGCCGAGAAAAGCTACGAGGGCTTCATGTTCACGAGCGAAGGCCAGGGTGGAACGGTGCACCCAATTGCGGCCGAATGAACCTGACAATCATTGACCGGGAGCGGCGTTCGGTGTCGCCACTCCCGGCCCGTCGAAGACCTTGAAGTGCGATCGTCCACCTATGTCGCGCTTGTGAAGCGCGACGGCAATTCGTCTCGATTTCCTATCAACCCGGGCACATGATCCAGGCATCGGCTGCTACTCAGCGCCCGGCGGCCACCGCATCGCCATGACGCGGGCAAGGGCGTGTGACCGAAAAGGCCACTTCATATGGTTGATCAGGATTCGATCCTTTCACGGAAATGGCTATCGGCTATGACCGGTTCGCCCCGATCCGGGCGTTCCGCCCTGGCCATCGATAATGATGCGGCGGATGACGTTGCCGACATCTACAATCAGGCTGGCGACGATTACGGCGCCTATGCCGATGGCGATCCTTCGCAACCATTTGCCTTTGACGGGATGCATGCCTATGCGGATCGGTGCGTCTGGGACGTATTGGAAACAAGACTGGCTGACCTGCGGGCTTCCGGGGCAAGATCGCTCAGGTTTCTCGATGCGGGTTGCGGGCCCGGTACGTGGCTGAGGCGACTGGTCATGCGCGCCCATGCGCTCGGTTTCACCAGCATCACCGCGCGCGGATTTGACATTGCGCAGGCACAGATCCAGCGGGCCCGCTTGGCGGCTCGAAATCTTTCCGGCCTCCCCGGGGTAAGTCTCACATTCGACGTCGCAGACCTTTCGGACCGGTTGCCGGAACCCGATTGCTCGGTCGATATCACGCTGTGCCTGTACAGCGCACTCAGTCATCTGCCCATTGAAAGGCTGACGGATATCGCGACTGAGATCGCGCGTGTGACGTCAGGACATTTCATAACGACCGTGCGCCCGATTGGCAGCACGCCAACGGCCTTCGTGGACTCGGTGGAGAGCGTCCGCCGCTTGAAACATGATCACATCAAGGACCGGTGTGAAATCGACCTCTGTGACGGCCGGCATATGGCATTCGGCTTTCACCTGTTTACAGCGGTCGAATTGCGAAGCCATTTCGCAGGGAATTTCGAGATTGAAGATCTGCGAGGTCTCGACCTGTTCCACAGCCGGTTCACGCCGGATAGCCGGTGGAATCCGGTCTTGCAGGCGGACGACAGTCATTTCGCCCACGAACTCGAACGGCTTGAGAAGGCGTATGCCGCGAGTGCGGAGTTCATGGATCGCGCCACCCATCTCCTGCTGGTGGCGCGCGGCCGCCGCACCGTTACACGTCTCAAGTAAGCCTCAGGACGCGGAAAGGGTTCTTCGCAGGCGCTCAATTGCGCCGGAGACACCCCGCACCTTTATGATCCGGCCCGTCGCATCGAAGTTCTCCGACAGCACGTGCACGTGCCCATACACGTCGCTGAGCAGCCGCTGTTTCGCATACGGCACCACGAATTCTTCCTCCACCATCGCAGCCTCGAAGAAAGCGATGATCGTCTCGCGCAGTGCCGCCACGTCTGCCGGCGACCTTGCAGAGAGGAAAATCGCGTCCGGGTGCTTCGTGCGGAGCGCGGCGCGATCCGCCTCGTTCACGCGATCGATCTTGTTGAGGAGCAGGCGCGACGGAACGACCTCCGCGCCGATCTCGCGCAGCACGTTGCGGCTCACATCGAGTTGCGACTCGTAGGTCGGATCGGACGCATCAAGGACGAACAGCAATAGCGACGCTTCCAGCGCTTCAGCAAGCGTGGATCGGAACGACGCCACGAGGTCATGCGGCAACTTCTTGATGAAGCCCACAGTATCCGAGACGAGTATACGCGGCGTCGTTTCCGGCCGCAGAGCGCGCACCGTCGTATCAAGCGTCGCGAACAGCTTGTCCGCGACCAGGACCTCGCTGCCCGTGAGCGCTTGCATGAGCGACGACTTCCCTGCGTTCGTATACCCGACCAGCGCGACCCGAAGCTGATCGCGACGTGCGGCGCGACGTTGGTCGCTATCCCGCTGAATAGCCGCCAGTTGCTCCTTCAGCTCGGCGAGACGGTCGCGGATCTTGCGTCGCTCGACTTCGAGATCGGATTCGCCCGCGCCGTAGCCCTGCCGCCGCTCGCCACCCGCAGCCGATTCCCGCAGGCGTGGCGCGATATATTTCAACCGCGCCATCTCGACCTGCAACTTCGCCTCCCGGCTATGTGCATGACGATGGAAAATCTCCACGATCACCCCGGTCCGATCCAGTACCTCCGCGCCGGTTGCTTGTTCAATATTGCGCGCCTGGTTCGGCGAGATGTCATGATCGACGATCACGTATTCCGGCATCAATGGCGCCGCCAAATCAGGCTCAGTCGGCCCGGCGGCCGACTCCTTCCCGTCGGCGTCTTCAAGGCGCTCGCGGGCCCTTGGCTTCCGGACGTGTGCCATCGATCCGACAACGCCTGTCCCGCCAGTCATCGCCGCGAGCTCCTCAAGTTTGCCCTTGCCGAGCACCGTCGCGCCGTCGAGTTCGTCGCGCTTCTGCGATAGCGTGCCGACAACTTCGTAACCGAGCGTCTTCACCAGACGGCCCAACTCCGCAAGGCTCGCGGCATGCGCGTCATCGTCGATGCCCGGGAGCTGGATGCCGACCAGGATCGCGCTCGGGATGCGTTCCTCTGCCACGCGGCTTTCTCCAGTCTTTGCCATTGACTTTATCCTGTGCGTGAGGCGCTCAGCAGACGGCCGATCGCCTGGCATCTCGCGGAAGTCGCGCCTGTGCGTTGCACGCGGACGGGTCGCTATCGCGAATCCTGTCTGCTGGTGCTGAGTCCAAGACAATCCCGGGAGCTATGGATCAATGTCTGATGTGACGATCTTCGCACGCCGAACCAGCGCTCCATGCGATCGAACAGCCATCGCATTGGAACGGGATGACGTGACGCTATCTCACTCGGGAAACAGACGTGGACGCAGCGTCCTCACCATAGGTGAAGCGGCATAAACAAACGAGACGGACCAACGGGCTTCAATATAATGGCCGCATGAATGAGCCGCTGCGGGGTGGCAGGTCTCGTTCTCGCCTCGACTCTCCAGATAGCGATGTCACTCAGCCTTTGGCGGGCTTCCTGCGCAGCACAATGATTGGAACATGCGGCGTGGTGCTGATCACGATCTGGGGTTCACCATCGGATGCGTGGCTTCTTAGCGTCTCCAATACCAGAAAGAACTTTTCGGCAAGCATAGCGTAAACCTCGCTGACCTTTGCATTTTCCGGATTTCAACGAGTCGAATTGCAACCGATTCAACCACTCGCATCGGATGGCGGCAAATGGATTCGCGCGGCAGAATTCGGCTATTGGCGGTTTTCCTCGTTTTGCAGTCCAGGCTGCGTTCCGCCGAGCGATGAACGCTCGGGTCCGGCAGTATCGGGAGTTGTGCAGTCCCGACCCGTAACATCGCCTTCTTGGGCTGCGATGCCGCGATGCCTCGATGATGCGTCGGTTCCATCGAGAGGACCAGACTGAAAGCTTCGGGAACTGAGAAACCGGCTTGATCTGGCTCACCCAAACGGATGAGCTCTCCGGAGAGATTAATGTCGTTCTTCCTTTTGGATCGCGCTGCGTTGTGTTATCGAATCGTCATCCAACTGTCACACAATCGCACATGTCAGAAGACGATACGCCTGAGCCCGCCCGGGAAAGTGCACGCGCCGCGCACGGGATCAATAGCGCCATTGCCGCACAGGACAACAAAAGACCGGACGACTCTGTTGCCTCCAGGCAACACGGCGTCGCGGAGCCTCATTCGCAGGAACCGCCGAAGACCCTCCTTCATGAGGCGCAGCATCAAGGTGATGAGGTCACGCCAGAAATCCCTGTGCAAAACGGTGCGACGCCTGCCGGCAGTGAGATCGAACTCAAGCTCCTTGTCGATGCTGATCGCATGGCGGATTTCAACGCCGCTCCAATCATCGCGACGAATGCGCGCAACAAGGGCACACGAAAGCACCTCAAGTCCGTCTACTACGATACGCCCGAGCGGACGCTGAGACGAAACGGATTAAGCCTGCGGGTTCGCCAGAACGGCGCACGATTCGTGCAGACCGTGAAAGCCGAATTCGGAGTCGATCCGCTCCGGCGTGGCGAGTGGGAGGCGAACGTCCCATCGATTGCTCCCGATGTCGAACTGGCGATGCCTTTCGTCCCGGCCAAACTGCGCTCGGATCTTCGACGTCATCAGCTTGAGGCGGTCTTCACCGCCGATATCCACCGGCACGCGCGAATCGTCGAGCTGCCATCCGGAACGATCGAGGTCGCTTTCGCCCAGGGAGTGCTGAAGTCAGGCGATCAATCGATGCCCGTGAGCGAGATCGAGTTGGAGCTCAAGGGTGGAAGCGCGAGCGCAATCTACGACCTCGCGCTTCGGCTCGCAGACCATGGGTCAGTGCGACCGTCAATCCGCAGCAAGTCGGCGCGCGGCTTTGACCTTGCGGCCGAGGCGTCGCCAGCCCTGCGGAAGCCGCGAAAGCTTCGCCTCGACCCGACAATATCCCTCGATGAGGCCTTCGCAAAGATCCTGCGCTCCTGTCTTCACCATCTTCTTGGGTCTCTGGCAGCGGCCGAGGACGGCCGTGATCCTGAGGGAGTCCATCAGCTTCGCGTGTCGCTGCGCCGCCTTCGCGCGGCCCTGGATTTGATGCGATCCGTTGGGCCATTGGGCAATCTCGACTCATTCCGGTCGGAAGCAAGATGGCTGGCACGAAACCTTTCTGCCGCACGCGATTGGGACATGTTTCAACGGGGGACGCTGCCGACCATCGCGCAGGCCTGTCCCTCGGTCGCGGGCTTTGATGCCCTGGAACAGGCCGCAGAGGAACGCCGGTCAGCCGCCTACCAGAAGGTACGTCTCGCGTTGGCTGACCGCCGATGCTCATGTTTCCTGATCGGCCTCGGCGGCTGGATTGAGGCCAGGGGGTGGCGGAGCGACGTCGCTCCCGAAGATCTCGGACGACTGACCGAGCCCGCCGTTAACTTCGCCGGGCGCATCCTGTCGGAACAGCATGCGAGAGTGCTCAAGCGCGGCCGCCGCTTCAAGTCGCTTCCGGCGGAAAAGCTGCACCGGTTGAGGCTCGCCGCGAAGAGACTGCGCTACGTCGCCGACTTCCTGTTGCCGCTGTACGGAGACCGAAAGTCCGTCAGGCGATTCTCTCGCGGGCTGGCCGACCTGCAGGAGGAACTTGGTTCCTTTAACGACATGGCGATCACAAACGCGCTTTTCGCAGAACTCGGTGACGAGTTCTCGCAGAGCGGCACGGCTGCAGCCGCCATCACCGGCTGGCAGGCACACGCATCGATCGGCGTTGAGGCGCGCCTGCGAAACACGTGGCTGGATTTCAGGAAAACAAAAGCACCGTGGTCGAGGGCAGCAGAGGCGTGATTTGGTTCTCGCGCTCGGAAGGACGCATGCCATACAACTGATCGACTGTCTCCGTCATCCAGGCTCGCTCACCTTCTCGAAACCGGCCGAACGGCCACTGGATGCTCCCGTGTCAGTTCCACTTCCTGCTTTTCGTGGCGGATCACGAGGCGCTCACCTTCCCGCAACGTGTACTCCACCTTGTCCAGGCCAATTTCGACACACAACAACCGGCCGCGGTAGGTTATGGGAAATCGAAGGATGGCGTTTTCCTCGGGTGCACGACGTGGCCAGAACGACAATGTTCCGTCATCGTCCCGCATCCCACCAAAACCATAGGTCAGCATCATCCAGGTGCCACCCATAGAGGCGATATGGCAACCGTCCTTCACGTTACCTCCCACATCGGCCAAGTCCATCAGCAGGGCCGCCATGCCGTAACGAAATGCTTTATCCATGTCGCCGACTTGTGCGGCGATGATCGCCTCGACGCAGGAGGATAGTGATGAGTCGCCTGTTGTCAGTGGGTCGTAGAAATCGAAGTTGCGCTTCTTCACTTCTGACGAGAAAGTGTCGCCCAACAAGAACATCGCCAAGATCACGTCCGCCTGCTTGATCACTTGCGTTCGGTAGATGTTCAGCGGATGATAGAACAGCAGCAGCGGATAGCGGTCACGTGGCGTATTTCGGAAATCCCATGGCTCTCTGTCGAGAAAGTTGTCATCCTGAAGGATAACATTCAGCGTTTCATCACTCGGCACATACATGCTTCCCGCGGCTTGAATCCATGCATTGACCTCGGAGGGATCGAGCGCCGTTTTTTGCGCAAGTGCGTCGTACATCCCCGCTTCTGCTGTCCGTAAAGACTCGACAACCTCAGCAGCGTAGCGAAGGTTTTCGCGGGCCATCAAGTTCGTATAAGCGTTGTTGTTCACGACGGCGTTGTATTCATCGGGCCCAGTAACACCGTTTATGCAGAACCTTCCCCCCTTTGCGTCCGAATAGAAGCCAAGGTCCAGCCACATTCGGGCTGTTTCAACGAGCATTTCGGCTCCGTACTTTCGCAAGAACTCTTCGTCACCCGTCGCCTGCACGTACTTGCGCAGTGCGTACATAATGTCAGCGTTGATATGATACTGCGCGGTGCCCGCTGCATGTTTCGCGGGATCGTGAGCACGGATTTCAGGGGATCGTGAGCAGAGATTTCAGACGATCGTGAGCACGGATTTCGCGGGATCGTGAGCAAGTTTTCAGCAGCTCAGCCCGCTTCGGCCGACAACTCAACCGGCTTAGGAACTGCCTCGTCAGTGAACGAGGAAGGCCGATGCCCACCCAGAGATTGTCGATGCGCCGGATCAAAGAGGTTCTCCGCTTAAAACATGTTCAAGGCTTGCCGGAGCGAGCCA
>NZ_JBEGDB010000120.1:0-23224 GCF_043638955.1 Bradyrhizobium sp. 31Argb
GACAAAGCTCGCGCCAAACTCGGCCGCGCCTATCCAGCCACCCCCAAAGAGTCAAAATCACTGTGATAGACCACTAGCTGCCCACTGATTGCTTCACGCTGGATAACGGATCGATTTGTAGAGCATCGCTGCGCGGCGATACGGCGTTCCGCAACAGGCGACGGCACCTTCGTCCAAGTTGAGAGCGTGCAAGCTTGAGCGTAAAATCCGTTCCCGGAAATCGCCGCGTCGGCCTCGCGAAGCCGTCCGTGTCCTCTAGATCTCCGGAAACAGGCGTGGAAACAGCACGTCGAGCGCAGCAATCGGAAAGCGCAGCGACACCGGCCCCTTGGGCGTTTCGGACGCAAGAAGACCGGTCGCGACGACATCGTTGAAGACGCGCCGTGCCGTCCGTTCGGGCAGGCTGGTGATGCGCGGGACTTCGCCGCGCTCGAACTGTCCGCGTATGAGCGCTTCCTCCAGAAGACGGGCGGCTTCAGGCTTGAGCTTCTCGCTGCGGTCGACGAAACTCCGCAATCGCTGAGCCAACGTGTCGATCTCGAACAAGCCTGACATGAACGTCACCTGATCGAGGCACACGCGCAGGAACCAGAGAATGAATTCGCTCAAAGCGCGTTGCGAGAGGTTGCCACGGCCATCGAGATCGCCCTGCCGGGGCGTGTCGGCGTGGTCCATCATCCGCCTGTAATCGCCTGGGCCGGTAAGACCACGTGCCAGTCCGCGCGAGACCGACCACAGCCCACGGGCTCCGATGCCGGCCTGATGCGCCATGGCGTGGCTCATCAGGCGGCTGACACGACCATTGCCGTCCGCGAACGGATGAATGTAGTTGAAGCGATGATGCGCCGCTGGAATGGCGATGATCCGCGCCGCCTTGCCCAGGCGTTCGAAGCGATAACGCTCCGCGAAATATTCCATAAAGGCCGCGACACGCTCGCTGGAAGGTGGCTGATGCCGGCCGACCGCAACGTCGTGCTCGTTTCGCGACCGCCAGGTGCCGGGCTCCATCGTGAACTCGGTGCCATTGCCGCAGATCCGAAGCATTTCGGGGGAAGCGTCGCGATAGAATTCGCGATGGAGCCAGAGAATGAAATCGATCGAGGCCGGTTCAGGCAGGCGATTGTCGAGCGCCATGGAATCGATTTCGGACTGCACATGGACGTGGGCGGCCGCCTCGATCTGCAGATTGCGCCGCCCTTCGTCGTTGTCGAAATGACCGCCGATCGCGCGTTCGATATCCCGTGGCCGGGTGTTATGACCTTCGATCAGGTTGCTGTAGTAGGTGTTCATGATCCGCACGAGATCCGCCAGATGGGCCGCGGTCTGCGGATGGAGCGCGTAACCGAGCTTGGCGGTTGCCGCCGAAAGCTCCGCCACCACGTCCGAGATGGCTTCGGAAATCTCCTCCAGCCTAGCGGGCTCGATGCGTTCGACGGTTTCGAGACGTAGGTTCATGTCGGCCGATTTTATGTTATGCTAAGGCATTAAAAATGAATAATTTTCTTCTTGATGGCGGCCGCTTTGGCCGATCCTGTGGCCGATTTTAGCGAGAAGCTTGGAAGTCAATTTTGGCCGATCCATAGCTCATATAAGTAATTTAAACAACTGAAGAAAATCCTACCTGATGGCTATTTTGGCCGCTTACTTGGCCGATCCCGCGAGATCCCGCCGGCTGCCCGCCCGGGGCACCCGGCTCCTGCGGCACATGATGCCGCGCTCCGCGGTGACTGTTAGAGCATGATCCAAAAACGTGGAAACCGGTTTTCCCTCGCGACAAAAGCAAAGCGTTTGCGTGGGAAGATCATGCTCAAACAAAGAGGGATGACGATGCGAAGAAAAGTCACCCGGCTTTAGCCTGGTGGATTCCAGGTCCAGATCGGCCGCGCCACGCCGACAATATCGCACCTCAACACCGGCCCGAAATATCGCGAGTCGAACGAATGCGGGTGTGGCTGCAGCAGAAAGAACTCGCCCTCGACGAGCCTCAAGCACCCCTCCCAGGCCGGCAGCGGCCGCCCGTCGCGGTCCTTGTCGAGCACCTCGGCGATGACCTTTCCGTTGATGGCAATGGTGCCAATCGGGTCCTTGGCGCGGCAGACTTCGTCACCGCCGATAGCGGCGATCTGTTTCAGCAGCGGCACCGGCACAGGCAAGATTTTGTGCGCGATGATGAACAATTCGATCGCCGGCGGCGGCTTGAATACTGCGAGCTCACCGCGCTTCGGCAATCGTGGCTCCAGATAATAGAAGCCCAAGGGCGCGCTGCCCGAGGCGTTGTAGATCAGAAGCGGTACCGCGGGTGCGGACGACACCAGCATGGCAATGATGCCGGCGCACATGGTCGAGAGAACGCCGACCTGGCGCGCTAGTTGGGTGCGATCAATCGGCATTGGAGGTCGACCTCCGCTTGTTGGCCTGCGACCATTCAACGAGATCTTCGATGTGGTAGCGGACATAGCGTCCGTGCTTGCGGTAGGCGGGCCCTCGCCCCTGCACCCGCATCTTCTCCAGCGTGTTCTTGGTGAGCCTCAGCCAGGCGGCGGCCTCGACGGTATTGAGGAACGGCTTGTCCGGCACCTTTTCTTCATTCTTGGTCATTTCGACGCTCCCTATTCCATACCTCCCTGGGGTTGAGGTAGGAGAGGAAGCGTCGTCTGATTGTGAGCGGTTTTGGGAGTGGTGAAGATGAGAGGCGCCCGTTTCGCCATCCCGCGCGAGCCAAGCTCGTCAAGCGGGCGACGATCGGCGTGCGCAAGACCGGCATCCGACAACGGCCAGCCAAGTTCTAAAGTAGCTTCAGTTCTGATTGAATCAGAACCGAAGCCCTCGATTCCTGTTTTGATGCGTGTTCTTCACGCGAGCCGGTACCGACTTCGCTTGAAACGTTCTAATACAGCAGATCGCGATAGCCGCCCTTCATCATCTCGGTTCCCTTGGCGACAAGCCGGCGCGTGCGATCCTTGAGAAACTGACTGGGACCGAGCCATTCCTCGGCAACTTTTTTCTCTCCGAAGATCGTGATCGCGATCTGCCGGTAGGTCTTGCCGTTGAGGCTTTCATCGAGCGCGATCAGCGCGTGATGGAGGCGTTCATCGCCGCTTCCCGCCTGCCTTGGAACCGTTCTCACGTCAGCTTCAGTGAAGCGCTGCAATCGCTTCAAGAGCTCGGTCTGCGCCGCAAGGTCAGCAAGGTCGTGCAGTTCGAAGACCGGCGCAAAGGAGGCGGTCAGGACGGAGAGGCCGTGGATTTCGACGGCGACATAGGCACCGTTTCCCTTGATCAGCACGAGTGGAATGCCGTCCACGTTAATGACGGCCCTGCGTTCAACCTCGAAGCCGGCCAGTGAGAACCGGGCGGCGTCTGCATCTGACCTCGGCTTCCGTGCATCGAGGCGGACGATCCGTTTCAGCGCATGGGCGTGCCAGAACACCGGCACCTTGGGTGCATCCAGCCCCGGGTCGGCAAAGGCGGAGAGACCCCATTTTTCGGCGCGGGGAAAGCGTCGCGGTAGCCGCAAGACCTGCGTGCCGTCCTTCAAGGTAATGCAGGGCAGATGTCGCGGAACGGCGCTGCGCCATTCGCCGATGTAGTCGGGATTGCGGCGCAAGAACTCCCAGGCCCAGTCGCTGGCGTCGAAGCCTGTCGCGTCAAGAGACGCGGCGCGGGCGCCTTGGCGCGCTTGATTGCTGGCGTCGTTCAGAACCGCCCCCGGGACGCTGACGTCTTCTCGAGCCGATCGTTTCGATCAAATGGGGCGAGAGGACGGCCCCCGCGAGCAGTTGTCGCGGGGGCCGTTTGGCGTCAGTCCGCCGGGTTCCAGATCAGGGCGAACACGCTGTCGTCATCCTGGCCGGCGGCGCGGCCGAGATTGGCGTAGAGCTTGCGCGGACCGAACTCGGGCGCGGCGAGCGACAGGCTCACATAGTCCCTGCCGCTGTTCTCGCCCCGGCGGATCCAGCCCGCGCCGATCTCGACGCCCTGGGTCACGACGCGGAAGTCGGGATGGGTATCGGCGGTCTTGTCCCGGTTCGGGATGATGTCGATGTCGGCGCGGATGGAGACGGTCCGGAGCTGGCCCTTGTAGCTGCCGTTGTCGTTCTTGGTGACGTATCCGATGGCGGTCATGGTCTTGTCCTCATCTGTTGTTCGCGAGGAGCCGATCCCCTCGCGATGGCGAGACCGTGATGGCGGGCGCAACGCCTTCGAACCCGCATCCACGCGGGGCAGAGCGAATGCGGAGCACCCGAGCCGGCAGCTTTTTTGAGAGCGAAGCGGCCGCGAGGAGCCGGAACTGTTCCGGCGGGGAAAAAAGCCGACGGCGAGGGTTTTGAAGAGGCGGGGCGCTTGCCATAGGTCTGTTTGCCACGCGCAGGGAGATCGGACCCGCAGTCAACGGATAAGGACAAGGCCCTGCCCGATCGGGCCGTCGCAGCGCGACATGCGGCGAGCAAGACCAGCACAGGACCGTTTCCATCCGCGCCGACATCGACCTCATCCCGAACCGGACGACAGCGAAAAGCCCTTCCGGTTTTGCGGAGAAGGCTGCGTGACGTCAGCGCAAGGCCTGTTCGCAGCCGTGAGAACGGCGGCAGGGACAATGTGAGCCTGTCGCCCAAAGCGCCCGTGTCGGCCTCCGCACGCGCCCTGCCGATTTCGTGGGGCGCTGCATCGGGTGACGACAATGTTTCGTCCTGATCTAAAATCCCGCGGACTGACGCCATCACCGCGGTGACGACTGCTTGGCGGGGCCATTCTGTCGCCCTGACGCATGATCTTTTCATGCGGGACGACTCCACGCCATTCACGCGGCGCGATGAGGGCCTCCCGATATCAAGCCGGCAAATTCGATGCTATGCTTTCTTCATGCAGGCCGATTCACGGGGCCCGCGCCTTGATGATTTTCTTTGAACGATTGATGGAAGGCCCCATGGCCAAGAAAGCGAAAAAGGCGAAGAAGACCACCGCGAAAAAAGCCAAGAAGAAAAAGAAGTAGTTCGTTCGCCGACGGGCCCGACGGCCTGTTCGCGCTACGCGTCGGCGTCCGGTGGAATCCGCTGTGACCACCATCTTGATCGCCTGGTCAAACGGGTCGCGCCGACGGCGGGGACCGACCGACATTCAATATTTGCCGTGAATGTGTCGGCGGTGGAGAGCCGCCGGCTAGACATGATCCGATGAGATGGAATCGGACCATGATCTCATCTCTCTGTTTAAGCATGATCTTCCCACGCAAACGCTTTGCGTTTCTCGCAGGGAAAACCGGTTTCCACTTTTCCGGATCATGCTCCAAAGCGAGCCTCCCCTGTTGATAGTCGCAATCGCGGACTGATATTGTCTGATCTGGTCAGTCGCATTCGGATCGATCTTCAACTGCCATGCCGTTCTATCGTCCCGAGGCAAACGATCTCGGCTCCGCCGATGCCGCCGGTTTCTCTCCCGAGGAGGTGCCACGCGCCGTCGTCGCCGTCGGCGTCGACATGGTCACCAAGGGCATGGAGATGGCCATTCACGCGCATCGGAAGGCCCAGCTTGTCCTGACCTTGCGGGGCGTCGTCAGGTGCGAAGCCGACCAAAGCGTCTGGATCGTGCCGCCGCGCTGTGCGGTATGGATTCCCGGCAATCTTCCCCACAGCGTGACCCTCGCCGGAAATGTCGAGGTATATCTTCTGTTCGTCGAACCGGATGCGGCCTCGCCGCTGCCCAGGCAATGCTGCACGCTGTCGATCTCGCCATTGCTGGAGCGTTTGCTGATGCACGTCACCGAGATGCCGGTCCTGTACGATGTCGACGGCGCCGACGGCCGGATCGCCACGGTGCTGCTCGACCAACTGTCTGTAGCGCCCGTCGAGAAGCTGAACTTCCCGATGCCGGTCGACGCCAAGCTGCGCAAGATCGCCGCCGCGATGATGGCCGATCCCTCCGACCGCGCAACGTTAGACGAGTGGGGCCGGCGCATGGCCGTTGCCCCGCGGACCCTGACCCGCGCCCTGAAACGCGAGACCGGCATGAGCTTCGGCCGCTGGCGCCAGCAGCTCCATATCCTCATTGCCCTGCAGCGTTTAGACCAAGGGGCGTCGGTCCAGACCGTGGCGCTCGATCTCGGCTATGAGGGCGCGAGCGCCTTCGTCACCATGTTCCGCAAGGCCCTGGGCAAGCCGCCCGCCCGCTATCTGTCGGAACGCCGCATCGCCGCGTGATCTCCGTCGTATCGCGCGAAGCCCCATGCGCGCACTGACCGGAAATCGCAATATATTGTCCCGTTTGCGGAATGCGGTCAGGCGGGCGATCTCCTATCCTGCCTCTGAGCACTGACACCCCTGGCGCGCCGGGGGGCGCATTCTAGAGCATGATCCGGAAACGTGGAAACCGGTTGTCCCTCGCGACCAAAGCAAGGCGTTTGCGTGGGAAGATCGTGTGCAAAACAAAGAGATGAGATCGTGATCGGATTCCATCCAATCGGATCATGACCGAAGGAGCCCGATACATGGATTCACTCAGCAGCGGCCCGGTCGCGGAGGTTCTTAAACGCCTGCATGGGGAAGCGGAAGCGGCCGATGCACCGTTGATGCAAACCTACGCGAGCGAGATGACCAATGCCGAGCAGGTGATCAGCCAGGTCATCGAGGCTGAGACCAAGGGATCTGGCGGGACTGTATCACGGTTTCGCCGGCAATTTCCTCAGCGTCTCCCCGGAATTCGGGCGGTTTCTCTACATGTGCGCCCGCAGCTGCAAGGCTAGGCGCATTGTCGAGTTCGGCTCGTCGATGGGGGTTTCCGCCATCTACATGGCGGCAGCGCTGCGCGACATGGGCGGCGGCCGTCTGATCGGGACCGATCTCGAACCCAGCAAGGCGGAGCGCGCGTGGGCGAACCTCGCTGCCGCCGGGCTGGACGACCTGGTCGAGTTTCGGGTCGGCGATGCGCGCGAAACCCTCAAGCCCGGCGTCGGCGGCGACATCGACATGGTGATGCTCGACGGCGCCTTCATCCTCTATCTTCCCATTCTCAAGCTGCTGGAGCCGCATCTGAAGCCCGGCGCGATCATCATCGGCGAGAACGCGTTCTCGGAAGCCTCAGGCTATATCGACTACGTGCGCGATCCGCAGAACGGTTATCTCTCGCTGCCGCTGCCTGTCGATCCCGGGCGCGGCAATGAATTCACGGTGAAGACGAAGTGATCCGCTCGGGGCTGCGACCTCGACATGTCGGTGAATGGAGCGAATTTTTGATGCAACCCGTTCGCAGGCAAATTTCTACGCCGCCGCTCGCGCCCCCGGGCCGACTCACGCGGACGCTGCTGCGATGGCTGATGCGTCCTGCGCGCGTTGCCGCAGTCGAGACGCTCTCGCCGCAGTTTCGGCTGGCCGAGCTGGAAGGCGAAGCGCTCAGGAACGTCGCCTGGACGGCTGGCCAAAAGGTCCAGGTGGCGATCGGCTCGGGCCTCAGCGCGCGGACCTACACACCGATGTCGTGGGACGCCGGCAACGGCAGGATACGCATGCTCACCTTCGCGCATAGCGACGGTCCCGGCAGCCGATGGGCAAGGGACTTGAGCGCAGGCGACACCTGCCAGTTCTTCGGTCCGCGCCGCTCGCTCGATCTATCGGGCCTTGAATCGCCGGTGGTCCTGTTCGGCGATGAAACCTCGTTCGGCCTGGCGGCGGCGCTCCGCGAGTGCCCGCAGGCCGCCGGTGCAATCCATGTGCTCGAGGTCTCGGACGTCGCGGAGTCGCGGCCGGTGCTGGAGGCGATCGGCCTCGGCCAAGCGACGTTGATCGAGCGCCTCGCCGACGACGCCCATCTCGCAGCGGCGGAAGCCGAGATGTTGCGCCTTGCCGCACGCGGCGCGCATTTCGTTCTTACCGGCAAGGCATCGTCGATCCAGCGCGTAAGCCGGGCCCTGAAAGCAGCCGGCCTCGCATCATCGCGGGTGAAGACCAAGGCCTATTGGGCGCAGGGCAAGACCGGGTTGGACTAGATCATGATCCGATTGGACGGAAGCGGATCATGATCTCATCTCCTTGTTTGAGCATGACCTTTTCGGAAAACCGGTTTCCACTTTCCGGATCATCCTCTAGCCATCCTGTGCCAGTGGAGCGCCGTGCGCTCCGGCTGTTGAATTTGCCTGCGTTGGTGATCCAGGCCCGACGCGGATGGAAACGGTGCTTCCGTGAGCTCTGGAGCATTTTCGGTTCTGATTGAATCAGAACCGAAGCTCTCGATTCCTGTTTTGACGCGTTTTCTGCGCAGATAAGTCTACGCAATCTGCGTAAACGTGATTGCCATGCGAACCGGTGTCCACCTCGCTTGAAAACGCTCTAGCGCAGCCCGTGCATGATGGACGTCGTCAGCAGCACGGCGGTCGACGCCAGCGCCGACAGGCCGACGATGGCCTGAGCGAGGCAGATGCGCCTGAGCGTTGTTGCTTGCGGGTCCGGAAACACCCTGAACGGGCTCGCCATCTCAGGCTCCATAATGCGGTGCACGCGCTTGCTTTTTGCGAGCTATAGAGCGAGTCGCGCCGATCGCGATCCACTAAATTTGCAGCCTGCCAGGTTGACTCGTCCGCGACTCGGCAACGGAAAAATTCGGCTCCGGATCAGGCCGCCGCGCCCGAATCGGGCAGCACAAGCTCAAGTAAACAAAGCATTAATGGCTTTGCATGCGCCGGCACTTTTCCGTGTCGTGTCCGGGATCAAATGGCTGATCGGAAACGCATGCATCGCGGCGCGGAGCTTTCGGCACAAGGGCGTTCCTCGCCATGCAGATGATCGCGGATGATCGTGTTCAGCGTGTTGGCGGGCTCGATAGATTTGCACCCGCATCGGGCGGCGCCGCATCATCTGCCTCTTTCATCACGCCACCGAACGAGGTCGACGTGCTGATGATCGTCATGGGCATCTTCCTGGTGGCCGCCGTGCTCTGGTTCGGACGTTGACCGGCGCTCTGATGAGCTCGCTGAGGGCAATGTTGCGCAGTCGAGGTTCGCTCTCCCTTTGTGGTGCGGGTGGGCCCAGTTGGTTGCGTGCGGCCGTGTCGACGAGGTCCGAGGTCGAGAGGCTTTGTGATCGGCGAGATGGCCTGTGGTCGCGCCGGCGGCGCCAGCCGCAAGCCGCAGCCAGAGGCGGGGAATTCCCGGCGGGCATCAGCTCGCCGGCTTGCGTGATTTGCCTTTGGGCTTGCGCCGGTCTCGCCGATAGACCCATCACGACGCGTCATCACCTTGGGCTGCTTGCGCGGCGGAGCCGCCCGCGCCGAACGCCAGCAGGAAGTCGGCGGCTTTGGAGGCTTTGCTCGCGGCGCGGAAGACGGCGCGGCTGTCCTCGCGAAGGACGTTTAGCCAGGCGCCGAGATAGTCGGCATGCCGCACGGTCGGCTTGATCGACAGCGCAGCCCAGACGAAGGCAGCCGTCAGTTCTGCGACCAGCTCTTCATTGGCATAGAGCCTTGACCCGAACGCGCCGGACAGATCACGGTTGAGGCGGCTGGCATGGCCGGTCCAATGGCCGAGCTCATGAAACAGCGTCCGGTAATAGTTGATCTGCTCGAAGAAGGCGGGCTGCGGTGGAATCTGGACGCTGTCATTTGCGCGATCGTAGAAGGCTTTGGCGCCGCCGATGTGGATCGTGGCGCGGGTTGCCGCCGCCAGCGCCTCGGCCTGCGGCACGATCTCGCGATCCGGCAGCGCGGGTGTGTGCGCAAAGCAGTGGTCGGGCAGGCCGTCGCATTGGTCGACGTTGAAAACCGTATAGCGGCGCAGGAACGGAACGGCGGCCTGTTCCTCGTCCGCTTCCGTGCTCTCGGATCTTGCCTGCTCGGCCGCTCGCCGGTTCCGCTTCGGGACAAAGCGGTCGGCGTAGCAAACGGTGACGCCGTGCTGGCCTTTGCGGACGCTTCCGCCGAGCGTTGTTGCCTGGCGAAAGGTGAGCCAGCGCTGGCAGGTAAAGCCGGCTTCGAACAGCCTGCCCCACAGGATCAGGATATTGATGCCGGAGTACGTCGTGCCTGTCGCGGCGTTTCGCGGCAGCGCGAACGCCTGGCTGCCGCCACCGGTGCCCCACGGCCGCGCCCATGGGAAGACGCCCGCCTCAAGCTCGGCGATGATCCGAGAGGTGATTTCTTGATAGAGGCTTTGTTTCGTCGTTGTGGCACGGCGTTGCGCTGACGTTTTGGACATGACGATCTCCGCTCGCTCCTCTTCCACGCCCGGCCCCCGGAAGGCGGGGTGGGCGGCGAAGAGCGACCGGACAGCCCCGAACAGCAGAGGCAGGCAGCACCGGAACGGCCGGAGCGGATGCGGAGGACCGCGGCCAACGCAAATGATCGTCATGAGCGGCTTTGGCGGGGCGTGGTTGCGGCCTGCCGGTTCGGGGCTATACGGGAGCGCCGCCCACCCCGCCGCCGCGGGCCAGATCAAAATGTGCCGGCCGCCGGCGGCCGGCTCCATCAGGTCTGCTTGTTCGCCGTGGCCGGCGCATCCACGACGCGCTTGACCATCCGATTGGACGGAATCGGATCGATCCGATCTGTTTGTTTGAGGTGACCTTCCGATGCAAACGCTTTGCGTTTGTCGCGACCGGTTTCCACTTCTCAAGATTGTGCTTTTGACACCCTTTTTTCACAAAGGCGCGTGCGGCCAATGAGGATCGCAGTGCGGCGGCTGCGCCAGGGATTGAAGCCGAAGGCCGAGACCGCAAGACGGGCTCGGTTCACGAGAGCCCGGCCCGCAAGCGGGAGCTTGCGGGAGGCGCCTGCTACGAAAGCAAGCCTTGAATTTTTCGGCTCACGGCCGGATCGTCCAGCGACACCGCCCATTCCAACAAGGCCTGCCGGATTGTGGTCGCGACGATTCCATGGTGGGCGAGCCGATCGAGAACCAGCGCACGGTCGGCTTCCAGGCGCGCCACCGCCAGGTCTGCGAGCAGCCGGATATCGTAACCCTGTCGTGCCCCCTCCAGCGCCGCAATGAGGACCTCTTCCTCCAGAAATCCTCCGCCCAGGAAAATGACACTGACATCGGCGCGGGCAAGACGCTCTGCAAATCGATGATCTCGCCACAAAGTCAGAGCGTCCAGATCAACATGCTCAAGTGAAGCGGTGATCTGATCCGGAAGCGCGTCCCGTTCATACGCGCCGACCGCGAACTGAGGCACGGCAAAGAACTCGTGACAGACCGGAAGCAGGAACAGACTTCCGCTGCGCAGCGCGGCAAGCGCATCCGTTCTGCCACGCGTCGGGTTCAACAGAACAATGCAGCTATGGTGAGGATCGGCCAACATCGGTTCATCCTGTTTGAGCCGTGAACTCGAGACTGACCAGGCCGGCCGTCGCCCCTGCACCGGGAAGCACAACAACGGCACCGTCAAGACCGGCGTGATGGTACATCGCCTCAAGCACCCGATCGGAATCGTGCAGCAGTCCGGCCAGCGCGGTGGTTTGACCAAGTACCTGCGGCGGAGCCAATCTTTCAAGCGGCCACCCGGCGCGCCTGAGGATGCGCTCCATCCTGGTGTCAGTGACGGTTACGATTGACCGAGCGCCCCTTGCTCGCATGGTCTCCAACATCGCAGCGAACAGGGCGAAGGTCGCTCGATTGACACCCGCATGGCCGATCTGAGGCGCACGCTCGGTGTCGACGCAGAATCTCGAGCTCTCCAGGACGTGCTCGCTTCGTGGTGCGTCCTTGCAACCGAGCAAGACCGCAAAGGTATCCGACAGCATGTTCGGACCGGTGGTGGGCAGCAGCCGCACACAGCCCAAGACCGTCCCCTGCTCCGAGATAGCCAGAAGATACGTCGGATCCAGGGTGTCATATATGTCGATTTCAAAATCTCCCGACACGGAGACGGTCCAGCCAAGACGATCCTTGAAGACGCGGCGGCGCAGCCGAAACATCTCGGCAAGCAAATGGAGATGCTGTCCGGCCTGACGATGATCGAGAACAATGACGCGCATGGCGAGCTCCCTTTAAGCGAGAGCGCAGCAGAGCAGAACGCGCGCCGTCGAGCGCCTGTGCTATTTGACAGGTCACCTGCCAAGGTCAGGAAGCTTGAGCAACCGTTAGCAAGCAAGCAGAAGCGTTTCCAGACGAAGTGAATACGCTTTTTTTGAGCTGAGCCGTATCCGGAAAGGTCGGCGCCCGCGGCGCTAGGACAGAAGGCCGCGACGGAGCGCCAGTGCGACACAATGCGCAATCGATACCGCGCCGAGCTTGCGCCGGGCGTTCTCCACGTGAAACGCGATGGTGCGAGGCGTAACGCCAACCAGGACTGCGGTCTCGGCCAACGTCTTGCCGCGCGCGGCCCATGACAGACACTGCCGCTCCCGCTGGCTGAGAATGGCCTCACCGCTGCCGGCGTCGTCTGTTGCGACTGGCGGCTTGGAAACATGGGTGTGGAAGTAGAGGCCGATCAGTTGCAGGATGTCGCCTGAGCTAGCGAGCAACCGGTCGAGCTGCAAGTTAGGATCGTCGGTTGCCAAGGTGAATGCGGCGGTTCGCCCGAAACCGCTTCTGATCGGGATGGTGATGCCGGACTTGATGCCGAAGGTCGCGGCCTCGACGAAGAACCGTCGCTGCTCGTTGCTGCGCAGGCGGATTGGTCCCTGCGTGGTCCAGCCGAACAGGCTGTGTTTATGGCGGGCGCGGTGAATGACCGGATCAAGGCGCTGATAGTTCAGACGGAAGTAACGGTCGGTCCAGGATCTCGGATAAGAGGAGATCAACTTCGGCGCGTTCTCGGTCATGCTCAAATACGCAAACCATCGAAAGCCGAGGCCGTGCGCCGACCGTGCTGCCAACCGTTCGAATTCGCGATCATCCCTCGCCGTTTGCAGGGCGTCGATAAACTCTTGAAACAGGTGTTCGGGCCGGCTCATGTTTGAATCCACCGTCCAGAACGGTGTTCCTTGCTTTCACGCCCTCCTTTCGCCAGGGCGGGGTTCGAGCGAAAATCAGGACAGTAGCTTTGTCGATCCTCTGGCGCCTTGAAGCGCGCTAATTGACGTTGAAGTTCACCGGCACGGTGATCGTCCGGCTGACGCCCGGCGGTGGCGCCGGAACGGGCGAGGCCCGGTGCACCAGCGCCACCACCTCCTGATCGAGTTCTGCGAATCCGGACGATCGCACCAGGCTTGCCGACAGCACCTTGCCGGCGCCGTCGATCGTGAAGCGCACATAGGCGATCCCGCGCGCGCCGCGCTCTCTTGCGTCCGACGGATAGCGCTTGCGGCGCTCAAGATGAGCCATCAGCAGCGACTGCCAATTGGCGGGCGACATTGACGACAGTCCCGAGGCGGTCTGCGCGGCGGCAATGCGGTCCGATTGCCGAGCCTCCACGTGCGCCTGCCAGGCGACCTTCGATTCGGCAGCGGCTTGCTGCTTGCGAAGAGGCGGCTTGTTCTCCTTCGGTTTTTGCTTCTTGGTTTCCTGCTTCGGCTTCGGCTTCGGCTGCTCCGTCGGAAGCTGGACCTCCGCTTTATCCAGCACGACGGTCTTCTCCTTGATCTCCTGGTGTTCGGCCGGCTGGACCGGCCTGGTGGCCGGTTCGGCCGTCTGCTCAGGCGGCCGTTCTTCGCCTCTCTGCTCCTTCCGCCGCACGCTTTCTTCTGCCAATTTCTGGTCCGGCGTGATCTCGTTCCGCGCAGCCTGGATTGCTTCCGGCGCGGCCGCGAGCTCGATCATGATCGCGGCCGGCGGTGAATTGTCTGCAGCCACGACCACCTTCCCGCGCAGCAGCCAGGCCACGGCTCCGGCATGGACGCCGACCGTAACGAGGCCCGCAGCCAGCCACAGCAGGGCTTCGCTCACCTTGGCCCGGCGCGTGATCGAGCCATTGAAGTCGTTCATGGCGCAGCCACCGCAGGTGATGGGCGGGCCTCATCGGGTTCGCTCTTGCTTGCTGACGCCGCTTCGAGGCCGACCAGCGCGACCTTCAGATAGCTCGCCTCGCGCAGCAGGTTCATCACCTCCATGAGATGTTGATAGTCGACGGTCCTGCCAGCGCGCAGGAAGACGCGCGCATCCTTGTTGCCTCCAGTGAACGATTCGATCGCCGCTTGCAGTCTCTCCCGTGGCACCGGGTCGTTGCCGAGATTGAGCGTGAGGTCCTGCTTCAACGTCAGGTAAACCGGCTTGTCGGGAGGCGGCGCCGGCGGCGCGGTCGAGGCCGGCAGATCGACATGAACATCGACGGTCGCGAGCGGCGCCGCGACCATGAAGATGATCAAGAGCACCAGCATCACGTCGATGAACGGCGTGACGTTGATCTCATGGTTGTCCTCGAGATCGTCCTTGAAGCGATCGCGGATGCCGCCGGCCATAACGCCTACTCCGCGGCCACGGCGGAGGTCGAAGGCTGGCGGGGGCCGGGCATCTTGCGCAAGTCCAGATCGAGGCTGACGAGCCGTTCGACCTCGGCGGCCGCATCGGCGAGACCCTGCCGATAGCCGGTGACCGCGCGCGCGAACACATTATAGATGACCACCGCCGGAACAGCGGCGACGAGACCGACGGCGGTCGTGAGCAGCGCCTCGGCGATGCCGGGCGCCACCACCGCGAGATTGGTGGTCTGCGTCTGCGAGATGCCGATGAAGGCGTTCATGATCCCCCATACCGTGCCGAACAGGCCGACGAAGGGCGCGGTTGCACCAATGGTGGCGACCAGCCCGGTGCCGCGGGTCAGCCGGCGGCCAGCCTGGGCCTCGATGCGGGCGAGACGCGACGCGACGCGCTCCTTCACGCCGGCGTCCCCGGCGTGAAGGAGGATCCGGGACGACCGACGCAGTTCCTCGCCGGCGGACCGCACCATGAACACGGTGGGCCCACCCCGGTTTGCAAGAACGCGATCAGCGTCTGCAAGGCTCTCCGATGACGCAATGACCTGAGTTGTCCGCGTCGCTCTAGCGCGGGCACAGACAACCTCGACAGTCTTGGCGAGAGCCACAGTCCAGGTCGCGAGCGAGGCGAAGGCAAGGCCGATCATCACCGCCTTCACCACCCAGTCGGCCGCCATGAACATGCCCCAGGGCGACAAATCATGCGGCAGGCCGGCCCGGCGCTCCGAATCCGGGCCACGTGATGCCACGGAACGGTCGCTTGGCGTGGTCTCGGCGGGAGACGGCTTGACCGTCTTCATCGACTCTGCCGACGGCGCAGCAATGCTGGTGTCGGGCGGCGCGGCCGGCTGTTGGGCCATCCCGCAGGACATTGCCATGGTCAACACGACGAGCAGCAGCAACGGCGTGATCGTCCATTCTCGCCTCGGCAATAGTATCGTGCCACGTCCTTCCAATCGTCCATCAATCGATGCCCGTAACGCGGGTCGTTGGCCCATTCGCATCCTCGCCGCGATCGCGCTTTGGTTGTGCGCCATCGACCCGCTCACGAGGCGATGCGCGCCACCGGTCGGCTCCGCACTGAAACGATCCGTCCCCGTTGGCTGGCAATCCGCCCATTCTCGTCAGGACGAAAGCTCCGGAGGATGCGTCTGTCGAACAGCGCAACGATGGCCCGCATGGTCCGACGACATTGTCCTTCGGATAGAAATGCGAAGACCGTGCAAGTGTTCACGAACATCAAGAACAAGGCGCTGAACACCAGTTCAGAAAGTGTTGTCGTCATGACTCACCCCAGCGCTTCGTTGCGGCTTTTAGGCGTTTGGCGCGGCGCGTTGCAGGAGGCTTTTCGATTTCGATCGTGGCCATCCTTGCTATTCTTCCCTGAAGGCACGGTTGATCTGATCCGAAAGCGGTTTCACAAGATAGGAAAGCGCGGTGCGTTCGCCGGTCTGGATGAAGGCCTCGGCGGGCATTCCCGGAACGAGCTTCCGTTCGCCAATACGAGCGAACTGTTCCGGCGGAACGGCGATCCTGATGACATAGAAGGACGTACCCGTGCGCTGGTCCTGCGTGAGGTCCGCCGCGACACGGCTCACTGTCCCGTCGAGCTCCGGCGTCGTGCGCAGGTTGAAGGCGGTCAGGCGCAGGATTGCATCCTGCCCGAGATGGACGTCGTGGATGTCCTTTGGCGAGATATGCGCCTCCAGCGTCAGGCGGTCTTCGTCGGGAACGATCTCCATCACTGTTTCACGTGGAGCGATGACCCCGCCGACAGTGTGAACCGACAGGTTGTGCACCCAGCCATCCTGGGGCGAGATCATGTCGATGCGCCGCAACTGATCCTCAGCGGCAATCCTGCGTTCGGAAAATTCACCAATCTGCGCCTGCGTATCGCGCAGGTCGCCGGTGACCTCGGTCTTCAAGTCTTGATCGACCTGCAAACTCTGCAATCTTGCTTCGGCGATACTGCCCGCCGCCTGCGCCTGCCCCGCGACGACCTGGCCGCGATAAGCGTCGAGTGTCGCCTTGTCACGTTCCAGTTCATTAAGCCGCTGGACGGACGTGACGCCTTTTGCCAGCAGGTCGCGCAGATCCACCAACTCCCGCTCGCGAACTCGTATTCCATGCTCAAATGCTTCCTGCTGGTCTTTCAGACCGGAAATTTGGTGCTCGTACTCCTTGATACGCTCCCCAAGCTGGGCCTTCTTGCTAATCCGCGTGTCGTGCCGTGACCGAAACAGATTCTGTTCGCTCTGCATCGCGCGCCACTTCGCGGTCGTTCGCATGCTCCGTGAGAAGGGGCGGAAACGTGATCGTGTCCTTGTCGTCGCGCTCGGCCTCAAGCCGAGCCTCGCGGGCGGCCAGTTCGTTGAGGCGCTTGCTGACGATGGCCAGGTTTGCACGAACCTGGGTGGCGTCGAGGCGGATCAGCACATCGCCTGCTTTGACCAGCTGACCCTCGCGAACCAACAATTCGCCGACCACACCACCGGTCGGATGTTGGACCATTTTCACATAGGACTCGACGACGAAGGTGCCGTCGGCGACCACGGCGCCAGCCAATTCTGTCGCCGCCGACCATCCGCCGATGCACGCGGTGAATGCAAGCACAGCGAAAACACCGAAAATGAGGTGGTGCCGGATGGAGCGGACCACGGCGTCAGCATCGGCGTTAGACATCGCCTTCCTCTGTTGGGACCGGAGACGTGTCGTCGGGCGCCGCTACGACTCGAAGCGGTCCGAGCGAATGTGTCCCCCTCTGATCAGCGGGTGAGCTTTTCAACCCAGGCTGGACAGAAGTCGGCCTCATCATCCGCGGCAGGATCTCATCGCGCGGGCCGAAAGCTCTTGCGCGACCGTTTTCCATCATCAGAACAAGATCGACAATGCCGAGCACACTCGGCCGGTGTGCGACGACGATTGCTATTCCTTTGCGCGCACGCACGGCGGCAATCGCCTGAATGACAGTGCCCTCGCCTTCGGTGTCGAGATTGGAATTTGGCTCATCGAGAACCACGAGGAACGGATCGCCATAAAGCGCCCGTGCGAGACCAATGCGTTGACGCTGTCCCGCAGAAAGGGCCGATCCCCCCTCGCCGATTGGCGTGTCATATCCGTTGTCGAAACGAAGAATGAGGTCATGGACGCCAGCCGCCTTCGCCGCCTTCACGACATGGTCGGGATCCGCACAGGGATCGAGACGCGCGATGTTCTCGGCGATTGTCCCGTCGAACAGCTCGACATCCTGCGGCAGGTAGCCGATGTGGCGGCCAAGACTTTCGTTGTCCCATTGCTCGAGCGAGGCGCCGTCAAGGCGCACCGTGCCATGGGCGGGATGCCAGACCCCGACGAGAACGCGGGTCAGGGTCGATTTGCCACTGCCGCTGGGACCGATGATACCGAGCGCGCTGCCGGCGTGAATACCGAAATTGACCTCGACGACCGTTGGTTTTCTATGGCCCGGCGCCACGATGCCGACCCTCTCAGCGGTGAGATTCGCCTTCGGCTTCGGCAGCGGGGTCATGTTTGCTTGAGGTGCGACGAACGACAAGAGATCCCGCAGGCGCGCCCAACTTTGCCGAGCGATCAAAAGGGACCGCCACGTGGCGACCGCGAGATCGACAGGCGCGAGGGCGCGCCCCAAGATGACGGAACTGGCGACCATGACGCCGCCCGTGGCACTTTGTTGAGTGACGAGATACCCACCGACGCCAAGGACCGCCGATTGCAACATGATCCGAAACCCGCGCGGTGCCGCCGAGCGCGTTGCCAACGTCTCCCGCCCTTCTGTTCGCGGCCAGATACTTCCTGTTGACCGCGATCCATCGGTCTGCACTTCGTTCACCGAGCCCTAATGCACGGATTACCTCCGCATTGCGGCGCGACCCGTCCAGGATCGCGTTGCGTTCCATGCCGTATTTGATCGTCTCCCGGACCGGAGCCGACGACAACTTGTGGGTGAGGATGGTCAGGGCCGTCAGAATGGCGGCCCCCGCCAGCGCGGTGAGGCCGATCCATACGTGGAGGCCGAAGCAGATGGCCAGATAGAGCGGCGCCCATGGCAGATCGAAAAAGGCGGCCGGCCCCTGGCCGGACAGAAAGCTGCGAATGTTGTCGAGGTCGCGCAGGGCCTGGAGACCATCCCCCGGTGCGCGTGTCTGCAAAGCAAGCCGCACAACTGCCTCATGGACACGGCGGGAAAGCTCATGATCGAAAAATTCACCGGCGCGCAGCAGCACGCGCGACCGAATGATTTCGAGAAGCAATTGAAAACCATAGGCGATCATCGCCAGCACGGAGAACCCCAGCAGGGTCGGAATGCTGCGGCTTGCCAGCACGCGGTCGTAAACCTGGAGCATGAAAAGCGGTGCGGTCAGGCCGAGGATGTTGATGACCCCGCTGACCAGCGCCAGCGCGACGGCGCCTTGTTTGAAACGGGAAACAGCCGCCGCAGCCAACGGCTGCGGCGGTGTCCGCTTCATTGTTCGTGGCGCTCGTGGTGCCATCAGACGAAGGCGAAGTCGGACGCGGACAGGCTCGAGACGCCGTCGACCGTGACCGTGCTGTGCAGGCTCGCGTTGGTCGGATCGGTGTAGGTGATGGTGTTACCTGCGACGTTCACATGGCTGTCGCTGATGAACTGGCTGTAGTCGGACCAGCCATAGTTCTTGAAATCGATGAGATCGTTGCCCTGAACGAAGTCACTGATCGTGTCGTTTCCGAAACCGTGGCTGGAATCGTAGAGGCTATGATCCCACTTGAACGTGTCGAAGTCCGAGCTTCCGCCGTTTCCGGAGAGCGCGTCGTTTCCATAGAAGCTGTACAGGTAGTCGTCGCCGGAGGTGCCGTTCTGGGTGGTGCCCGTCTCGCCGAGATAATCGACCAGCCCGGCAAAGGGCTGACCGAACTCGGTTTGGCCATAAACACTGCCGCCATGGGAGAGCACATAGATTGCCTGATTGAACGTCGTATCCGGGCTCGTGCCGCCGGAGCCGCCGAGTTCGATCGAAAGTTCGGGCGTGGTCAATCCGAAACCAGAACTGCTGCTGCCAGTAAGACCGTGGCCAAAGTCGAGTTCGGTGATGGTGCCGCTGAATCCGCCGGGAGGCGAGTAGGTGAATCCCGAGCCATGCAGGATCACACCCGAGTCGCCCGAAACCCCGCTATTGCCCGCCGCCCATTCCGAGTAGGGTGAGGAGGTCGGATAGAAAGCACCGTTGTCATTGTAGTTGAAGTCGTTTTCCCAGGCACCGGTAAGATATCCCAAAAGATCGCTGCTGGCCGATGTAAGGTTGATGGTCGAAGTCATCTTTACCTCTTCTCTTGCTCAAATGTTCGTCCTGCTGACGAACCTCGGACCCCACGTCGAGAGGTGGGGAAACTTGGGCTCTAGCGATGCAGTCGCCGTCACGGCCGGCGCGGAATAGACATCGGCCTCGGACTTGTCGTAACGCGCGTCGATCTCGCGGTGAAAGTGCCGCCCCCCTTGAATTAGAAGCGATAGTTCACGCCGATCTTGATTGCATGAAGATCAAGATCGTTTTCCGCCTTGCGGCCGTTTGTGGTCTGGGATGAGCCAGGAACTGTGACTGTCTGGGTGCGATAGAGGCGACATCCGCCGCCGCGGGAAGGAGGAAAGTAAACTGCGCAGATTTGGGTCTGCACCGCGTACGGCAGCGTCACGCCGGCGGTCGCATTTGGGAAGAGGAAGTCCTCATTTCCGAAATGATCGTAAGAATACTCTCCTTTAAGAGACCAGTTATTGGTCAGCGCATATTCGAATCCCCCGCCGAACGTCCATCCGCTACGTGTCACTGAGACCTCTTCGCGCAAGTTGAGTTGAGTGCTAGGCACGCTTCCACTGACGGCCCGATACTGACTGCGCACTTCGCTTTCGTTCAGGAACGTCCGACCGCCCATCGCATAAACAAGCACGCGATCGAAAGCGTAGCCGACGCGGGCGCGCAGCGACGCCGTCCAGTCGAACTGGTAGTCGGTCTTGGCCTGCAGGAAGCTGCCTGTCGTGAGCTTGGGGGCTTCCGTTGCAATGGCGTCCTGCGTCTTCCGGAACTTGGTCCAGGAATAATCTCCCTCGATACCGATCACCACGCGGTTCGAGAACTGATAATTGAACCCGCCCTGCAAGCCTCTCGTCAGATCGCGGAAGCTCAGGTCAGCCGACTCCGTCGCCGGGATAGCTCCGGGCGTTCCATCGCCGGCCGTCGTGACTCCCTTGGTGCGGGCCAGGCCGTAACCGAGGTGGCCGCCGAGATAAAGACCGGTCCAGTCGCTCCCCGGAGCGCCGTCCGAGGCATTTCCGAGTCTCGCGTTAGGAAGATGACGAACGAGAGGCGTCGTTTCGTTCAGCGTCGTCGTGTAGCTGATCCGGGCGGTTCGGCCCGGCGACGGGACGGCGATCGAGGTCAGCGCGCCGAAGTAATATTGGTCCGTTAGATTCTCGATGCTGAAATTGATCGTCGAGTCGTCATCGATCTTGTAGATGCCGAAGAGGTCATACACCTGATATGAGGGCCAAGTGAATGTATCGCCGCTGGTTGGCGGCCAGACGCTGCCCGAGCGGGCCGATGAGAACTGGACCCGTCCGCCCAACGTCAGCTTCTGATCGAACAACCGGATGCCGGCCGTCACGCTGCCGGCATAATTCGGCGGGACATAATTCGCAGCGTAATCGTTTTTCAGTGCGCCTGTCGGGCTCGCCAAATCGAACTGTGACGTCGGCGGCGCGCAGCTTCCTGCTGTCTCGCAATATTCAACCTTGGTGTATTTGGTGAAGGCGCCCTCGAGGAAAAACGCGCCCGAGTCATAGTTGCCGGATATTTCGAAGCCGCGGAAGTTGGCGCCGTTGATATTGTACCATACGTATTTATGGTCCGCGTCGGATCCGGTCGATCCACTCCCGGTCTGGTAGCGGACGATATAGTCATCATAGTGATTGTCGAAATAGGCGAGCTTGACGCGAAGCTTGTCGCCGGATTGGAGAACGTTGTTACGCAGGATATTCAGGCCGGCTTCGTAATCCTTGGCGATCTCGGGCTGCAAATCCGGATTATTCCAGAGCAGTCCCTGATAATGCCAGTGCGTTTCACGGAGGCTCGGAGGGCGGTAGCCTTCCTTGTACTGGCCGTAGAACTGGATTCCCTCCATGGGCGATATAACGACAGCGGCATTGGGACTAACACGCCCGCCGGACCGATCAGGAAACTTGGTGAGGTATCCTTCGCCGCTGGAATTGTAATGGTCATAGCGCAGCCCTGCGGAGAGCGTCAGCCAGTCGATCGGCCTGAGGCTTGCGTTGCTGAATGTCCCCGTCATCAGTCGCACGCCCGAAGGGCCGTAGGTTTCCCAGCCCTCCGACCCCGACACCGAACTCGGAAACTGCTCGGCCGTAGCGCGCTCACGCGTGAATTCAACGCCGTTGTCCCAGGTGAGCTGACCGAGCGGCGTGGTGAACACGGAGGTGTTGCCGACATCTCCGCCGAGCGTAGTGTCGCCGTAGGGACCAGGAAGCACGCCATGGCGTTGCGCCGCAAGATCGGTCAGCCAGAGGTTGGCCCGCATTTTCACATACGGACTGTCCGACGGCTCATACTTATATTTGGCCGTGTAAGTATCGACACGGGTCTCGGACAGCGGGAATTGTCCGTAGGGTAAAATTCCCGACACTATCGCAGCCTGATAGCTCAGCTCATCAATCTCACCGTAATGGGAGTTGTAGGAGAGATAGCCGAGTTCAAGCGACTGGCCGTCGCCCCACTTCACCTTTCCTTTTGCAAGAAACGAATCCGTGTTTTCGGAGGTGTTGAAGACCTCCTGGCCAGGCTTTACGAGCGAATTGGCATTTGCGGTCGTCGTAACCGCGTTTGCAGGACGGAATGTGATTCCATCAGGGACTTTTGTTCCGGCGAAGTAGTTGCCTTGCACGTGCTTGGAATAGGCGACAATGAATTCGTAGTTCTCCTTGATCGCAGCGACGGCCGCACTGCCCGAATATGTGTCGCCGTTGAAAAAGGATGGCCGGCCATTGGCCGCCGTATTGACAGCGTTGTTCGACAAGAAACTTGGCGCCTGCTCCGCTACCCCGTTGGTGGCGAGGCTGCCTCTCATGCGCGTACCAAATGTCTGGCCGTCCTTGACGATGTCGCCTGCGTCGAGGGTGCGGAAATTGACGGTGCCACCGATGCTCCCACCACCCACTCCGCTGCCCGGTCCCTTGGAAATGTCGACACCGCCGATCAGATCGGGATCGACATAGGTCTCGTCGCGGTTGCCGATATAGCCCCGATAGGAGCTCGTGTTCTGGCGCGCACCGTCAATCGTCGTGCCCACGCGGCCCATGCCTTGCAGGCCCCGGATATTGGGATTGATCGACGTGCCGACATGATTGCCCGCCGAGATTACGCCGGGCGTATCGATGAACACGTCGCCGGCCGACGCCGGCGGCAGCCGATCGAGTTGCTCGCGCGAGACGTGCGAAACCGATCCGGGGGTCTCATAGGGCGTGTCTCCGTTCGTCGTAGAACGATTGGCGGTCACATTGATGGGATCGAGAACAAGAGAACCGTCGGCCGCCGGCCGGCCGGCAGCGTCTGATGCGTCGGCTGAGGGTCGCCCGCCAACGACGGCCGTTCCTTGCGAGGTGATGCGGTAGCTGACGCCGGTTCCGCGCAGAAGCCGCTCGAGCGCCTGCTGCGGCGTGAAGCTACCGACAACGGAGTTGGATCGCACACCCTGCGACGCTTCGGAGGGAAATGCGACCTGAAGTCCGGACTGGCGGCCGAACTGGCTGAGCGCTGTTCGCCGTCGAGACCTTTGAGACAAATTGAAGGATTTTGCGGAGGGAGGATTTCTGGTTCATCGTAGCCACCAG
>NZ_JBEGDB010000121.1:0-23215 GCF_043638955.1 Bradyrhizobium sp. 31Argb
GACATATGGATGCAGCGATCCGATCACCTCAAAAGCTCTTGTGCCACGGGGGCCGTCCACATATGGGTCCCGGGTCAGCGCTTCGCTTGCCCGGGACGACAGCCGGCTACCGGCCGGCTACACCTCCAGCGTCACCGTCACTGGCACGTGGTCCGATGGACGCTCCCAGCCGCGCGCGTCGCGGGTGATCCTGAAATCCGTGACGCTGTCCTTCAGCGCGCGCGAGACCCAGATGTGGTCGAGCCGGCGGCCGCGGTCGCCGACGGTCCAGTCCGCGGCGCGGTAGCTCCACCAGGTGTAGACTTTCTCCGACAATGGAATCCGCTCGCGCGCGACGTCGAACCATTCGCCATGCATCTGGGCTGCGAGCAGCTTCTCGGTCTCGACCGGCGTGTGCGAGACGACTTTCAAAAGCTGCTTGTGCGACCACACGTCGTTCTCATGCGGCGCCACGTTGAGATCGCCGACCAGGATGTGGCGGTCGTCACCGCGCGGATGCAAGGGTTCGCAGGCTTTCATCTCGTCGAGGAATTGCAGCTTGTGCTCGAATTTCGGATTGAGCGCGGGATCGGGTATGTCGCCGCCGGCCGGCACGTAGAAGTTATGCAGCACCAGCGGCTTTGAGAGCTGTGCCTTGTCGCCGAACTCGACCGAGATGTGGCGGGAATCGATCTTGTCGCAGAAGGTACGGATGTCGGTCTTCTCGAACGGCACCTTCGAGATGATGGCGACGCCGTGATAGCCCTTCTGTCCGTTCAGCGCGACATGCTCATAGCCAAGCCGCTTGAACCGCTTCAGCGGAAAGGCGTCGTCGATGCATTTGGTCTCCTGCAGGCAGAGCACGTCCGGCCGCGCCTGCTTGATGAACTTGGCGACGAGGTCGATGCGCAGGCGCACCGAGTTGATGTTCCAGGTTGTGAGGGAGAGACGCATGGGAACTGCGTCTTAGCATGGATTGCGGCGATGGATAGGATTGTCCACAGGACCGTAGGATGGGTAGAGCGCAGCGAAACCCATCATTTTTCGCATGCGGCACGATGATGGGTTTCGCTGCGCTCTACCCATCCTACAAAAGGCCCACCCTACAATCCAACGAACTACTATCCCGGCGGCGTCACGTAGTTCGTGAAATCGATCTTGAACAGGCCCGGATCAATCTTCTTGGTGGAATCGAGATTGTAGACGGCAACGGTGGTGTCGTAGCCCTGCGGATCGGTGATGGTCCATTGCTTGAGCTGGCCGTCCTTGGCGCCGACCATCAGCATCAACCGGCTGGTGCCGATCAGCGCCTGCTTCTCCTCGATAATGATCGAGATGAAGACATCGTCGGCGTTGACGCTAACGACGTTGGTGTCCTTCATCAGGTCGATGCGGTCGGACAAGAGATAGCGCAGCGGCGTCTGCGACAGCGGATAGATGTCCTGCGTGGCGAGCTTGCGATCACGCACCGCGACCGAGGAGCCGTCGGCGACGATGTCGATCGGGCTCGGCGGTTCATATTCGAAGCGGACCTTGCCGGGCTTCTGGATATAGAAATCGCCCTTGGTCTTGGAGCCGTCGGGGCCGACCTGCACGAAACTGCCTGACAGCGTCTGCAGCGAGGAGAGATAGCTGCTGATCCTCGCGGCCTGTGCCTTCTGGTTGGCATCGAACGTCGCGAAGATGTTGGCGGGGACGTTGCGGCGCGGGTCGGGGATGACGGGGTTCGGCGGCGTCTGCGTCGAGCCTGTCGTCGCGGGGCCTCGCTGCTCCTGCGCGCTCATCTGCGTGCCGTCGCGGCCCTTCGGCGCGGGCTTCGGCACCGGCACGTTCTGCGCCGATGAGGGCGCGGCGCCGGCGATCGACGTCGCGATCAGGATCGCCAATCCGGAATGGATGGCGCGATGAACGTGCTGTTTGGCCATTCGGTATTTCGGATTCTGATGCAACGCGTGTTCCGATGATGAGTTTATCGTGGGTAGTGCCGCGGCGATATCGCTTTTCCGTGAAATTCTCGGGGCAGGATCACATGCTGCCTTCTTCTTCGATCAGGATCTCGCGCTTGCCGGCATGATTGGCCTGGCCGACAATGCCTTCGAGTTCCATCCGCTCCATCAATGACGCGGCCCGGTTGTAGCCGATCTGCAGGCGCCGTTGAATATAGGAAGTGGAGGCCTTGCGGTCGCGTTTGACGACCGCCACCGCCTGCGAATAGAGGTCGCCGCCGCCATCCCCGCCCATGCCGGTGGAGTCGAATACCGCGCCGTCCTCCTCGCTCGGCTCTTCCGCGGTAACGGCTTCCAGGTATTCCGGCGCGCCTTGCGTCTTCAGATGGCGCACCACCTTCTCGACTTCCTCGTCGGAGGCGAACGGGCCGTGCACGCGGCTGATGCGGCCGCCGCCGGCCATGTAGAGCATGTCGCCCTGCCCCAGCAGTTGCTCGGCGCCCATCTCGCCCAGGATCGTGCGGCTGTCGATCTTCGAGGTGACCTGGAAGGCGATGCGGGTCGGGAAGTTGGCCTTGATGGTGCCGGTGATGACGTCGACCGAAGGACGTTGCGTGGCGAGGATCACATGCAGGCCGGCGGCGCGCGCCATCTGCGCGAGGCGCTGCACCGCGCCTTCGATGTCCTTGCCGGCGACCATCATCAGGTCGGCCATCTCGTCGACGATGATGACGATGTAGGGCAACGGATCGAGATCGAGCTTCTCCTCCTCGTAGATCGCCTTGCCGGTCTCCTTGTCGAAGCCGGTGTGCACGGTGCGCGTCAGGTCTTCGCCCTTGCCCTTTGCCTCGACGAGGCGCGCATTGTAGCCGTCGATGTTGCGCACACCGAGCTTGGCCATTTTCTTGTAGCGCTCTTCCATCTCGCGCACGGCCCATTTCAGCGCGACCACCGCTTTCTTGGGATCGGTGACGACCGGCGTCAAAAGATGCGGGATGCCGTCATAGACGGAGAGTTCGAGCATCTTGGGATCGACCATGATCAGGCGGCACTGATCGGGGCGCAGCCGATACACCAGGCTCAGGATCATGGTGTTGATCGCGACCGATTTGCCGGAGCCGGTGGTGCCGGCGATCAGCATATGCGGCGTGCGCGCGAGATCGATGATGACGGGCTCGCCGCCGATGCTCTTGCCGAGGCAGAGCGGCAGCTTTGCCACCGAATCGATGGCTTCCTTCGCGACCAGGAGTTCGCGCAGGTAGACCTTTTCGCGATGCAGGTTCGGCAATTCGATGCCGATGGCGTTGCGGCCGGCGACCACGGCGACGCGGGCCGACAGCGCGCTCATCGAGCGGGCGATGTCGTCCGAGAGGCCGATCACGCGCGACGATTTGATGCCGGGCGCGGGCTCGAGCTCGTACAGCGTCACGACCGGACCCGGATTGGCTTTGACGATCTCGCCGCGGACGCCGAAATCCTGCAGCACGCCTTCGAGCGCGCGCGAATTGGCTTCCAGCTCGGCCTTGCTCTGCGGCTGGCGATCGGCGGCCTTCGGCGCTGACAGCACGGAGACCGAGGGCAGTTCGAACTTGTCGGAGGATTTCTTCTTCGCGCGCGGCTCGGCCTTCTTGCGCGGGGCGCGGGCGACGGGCGCTTCCTCCGCTTCTTCCTCGGCCTCGTCTTCTTCCTCTTCAACCTCTTCGTCGAATTCCTCGTTCGCCTCAGGCACCACGGAGGGCGCGGTCGCGCGGCCGCCGAGACTGGGCTCCTGCCGTTCGAATGCGCCTGCACTGCGCTGCGGCGCGCTCGAGACCAGCGAGCGATAGGCGGTGCCGAGCAGCCAGCCGAGCCGCGCCTTCGCGCTCATGACAGCGTGGAACAGCCAGCCGAGCGAGATCGAGCTGCGGTCCTCCTCGTCGTCTTCTTCGACGAACGGCTCGTCACGATCCTCGATCGCCGTCAGCTCTTCTTCGCTCTCCTTCGCGCCCCAGCCGCTCGCGAACAAAAAGCTTGCTGTCATCGCGACGAACAGGATGGTGCCGAGCACCAGGCGATAGATCATGCCGGCCGGACCGAACACCACTGCGGGCGCGCGCACCAGCGCGTCGCCGACCACGCCGCCGAGCCCGGTCGGCAATGGCCAGGCGCCATTATGCGGAAAGCAGCTCGCAAAGCCGGCAGCGATCACGGTGACGAGGATCCAGCATGCCAGTCGCAGCGCTTCGCGGTCGAAGGCGCGATGCGTCAGCATGCGCCAGCCCCACACAGCGATGGGGAGGATCAGCATGATGGCGCCGAGCCCCAGGATCTGCATCAACAGATCGGCGCCGATCGCGCCGGGATAGCCGAGGATGTTGCGGATCGGGCGCGAGGTGGCGTGGCTCAGGCTGGGGTCCTGCACCGACCACGTCATCAGGGCCGCGGCGGCGACGCCGGCAAGCATGATCAGGCACAGCCCGCCGAATTCTCGCACCCGCCGCTCCAAGGCTTCGCGGATCGGGACCGGCAGATGGCCGACCAGGGGAATGACACGTTCGATCGCTGGCATGCGCTTCCAAAGCCTTGCGATTAGCTTAAGGTTTCGACCAGGCGGTGCAGCGCCTCGGCCGTTGATTCACTGTCGGAGACCAGCGCGAGCCGGATATAGCCCGCGCCCGGATTGGAGCCGTCGGCTTGCGGCCGCGCCAAATAGCTGCCCGGGATCACGCGCACGCCGGCATCGCGATAAAGTTTCACCGTCGCCGCCTCGTCGCCGCCTCGCTCGGAGACGTCGAGCCAGACGCAGAAGCCGCCGGCCGGACGCTGATAGCCGTAGCGGCTGCCGAGGATCTGGTCGGCGAGATCGAACTTGATCCGGTAGAGCCTGCGGTTCTCCTCGACATGCCCCTCGTCGCTATAGGCCGCGACGGCGACATGCTGCAGCGGCACCGGCACTTGCGGCGCGGCGACGTTGCGGAGTTCGTGGAAGGCGGCGAGGAACCTCTTGTCGCCGGCCGCGAAGCCGACGCGCATGCCCGGCAGGTTCGAACGCTTCGAGAGCGACTGGAACACGACCACATTGGTGAAGTCAGGGCCGGCACATTCCAGCGCGCTGCCCGGCGCTTCCCTGGTGTAGATCTCCGAATAGCATTCGTCGCTCAGGATGATGAACCCGAAGCGGTCGGCGAGCGCCTTCAGCCGCGCGAAATAATCGCGCGAGGCGACCGCGCCTTGCGGGTTCGCGGGCGAAGCGATGTAGAATGCCACCGTGCGCGCCAGCAGCGCCTCATCGAGCGCGTCGAGATCGGGCAGGAATCCGTTGGCCGGCGTGGTCGGCAGATAGACCTGCTCGCAGCCGGAGGCACGTGCGCCGGCACCATAGGCCGGATAGAACGGGTTCGGCATCAATATCGCCGGCGTCCCATAGCGCGCGCCGACATAGCGGGCGGCGGTGATGGCGGCGAAGAACAGGCCCTCGCGGCTGCCATTCAGCACCAGCACTTCGCTCTCAGGATCGACCGCCCGCGGCAGGTGGAACCGGGTCGAAAGCCAGTTCGCCACCGCGCGGCGGAATGGCTCGATGCCCTTGGCGAGCGGATAGCGGCCGAACTCGGCGGTGTGCTTGGCCAGCACCGGCCCGACAAACGCCGGAACAGGGTGCTGCGGCTCGCCCAAGGACAGCGTAATCAATGGCTTGCCGGGCTGGTACGGCGCCAAGAGCTCAGCCGTGCGCGCAAAGGGGGAACGTTCGGCCTGACCGGCCGGCATTGCACTGCCGGCGTCTTGCGCCACGCCGGAGGGAGCGGTCATTGCCATGTCTAAACGCCAGCACTTTCAATGCGGTCGAGGGGAATCCGGCCCGGCCGTAAATTGATCAAGTCACCATAGATACGGCGAGGTTAAGACGCGATTAACCATCGGCGGTATGGGCCATCAAGAGTGGGTTCGGTAACCCGCGCCGATGTCCCGCAGGGGCGAGGTCGGCGCCGCAGCACCTTATTTTACCAGCAATAACAAAGGGAAAAGCCACCAGCCCGCCGTAATGTTCCGCATTTAGGATTTGGGAACTTGGGAACCGGGTTGGGGGAATCGATGCGTGCGGTTGGTCGGCCATTGCGGGCCGTGTTTGTGCTGCTGCCGTTGCTGGCCGCATGTGCGCCATCTCCAGACAATGCAGTTCCGGATGGGGCTCTCCCTCAGGCGATGCAGGGCAATTCGTCGTCCGCCGAGCGGCGCCTTGCGATCACGCATCGCTACACGCTCCGCGTCCCCAGCGCCGAAACCGAAGCCATTCAGCAAAAGCATATGGCCGAATGCGCCAAGCTTGGCTGCTCCATCCTGAGCACGTCGATCGACCGGTCGAACGAAGGGCGCATCAACGCGCGTGCATCGGTTCGCATCAAGCCCGAATCCTTCGACGCGTTTGCGGCAGTGCTGACCGCGCCGCCGGCCCAAGTCACCATGCACGCCCAATCGGTGGAAGATATCGCCGTCCCCATTCTCGACGCAGAACGGCGGCTCGATGCGAAAATAGTGCTGCGCGACCGCCTTAGCGGAATGTTGCGCGACCAGACCGTGAAAACGGCTGCCGACCTGATCACGATCGAGAAAGAGCTGGCGCAGGCACAGAGCGACATCGAAGCGATCACGGCGCAGCGTGACGCGCTGCGGACACGCACCGACACGATACGGGTCGAGATATCCTATGTCGGCGCCGCCAGCCTGGTTGGCGGAGCCGACTTCACCCCGATCTACCAGGCCATCAGGACGATCAACCAGACGGCGGTGAACTCCGTCTCCTGGCTGATCTCCCTCGTCGCGGCCATCGTGCCATGGCTTCCCGTCATCGCGTTGGTCTGGTGGGCCGTGCGCCTTGGCATGCGACGATGGAAGTCCCGGAGGCTGTCCGGATAAGAGCCGCTACCGCGCCGGCAGCAGCCAAAAAGAAAGGGGCTCCAACTTGCGCTGGAGCCCCTCAACGGTCGGGGCATTGCCGGGTATGTGCCCGAACCGTAGTTCTGGGTGTGATCCCGGGAGAGATCACACCCCGGGAGAACTCACATGTTGTAAGCGCGCTCCGTGTGCTCGGTGATGTCGAGGCCTTCACGCTCGGTCTCGACGTTGGCGCGCAGGCCGACGATCACGTCGACGACCTTGTAGAGGATCGCCGAACCGACGCCGGACCACACCAGCGTGGTGCAGACGCCCCAGATCTGCGAGGTCATCTGGGCGACGAAGTCGTAGTCGGCGATCTTGCCGGCGACATAGTCCATCACGCCGGTGCCGCCGAGCGCCGGGTTCACCAGGATGCCGGTGCCGAGCGCGCCGACGATGCCGCCGACGCAGTGGACGCCGAACACGTCGAGCGAGTCGTCATAGCCGAGCGCATTCTTCACCACGGTGCAGAAGAACAGGCAGACCACGCCGACCACGAGGCCGAGCACGATCGCGCCCATCGGACCGGAGAAGCCGGCCGCCGGCGTCACCGCCACCAGGCCCGCGACCGCGCCCGAGATGGCGCCGAGCATCGACGGATGACCCTTCACGATCCATTCCGCGAACATCCAGGACAACGCCGCCGCCGCGGTCGCGACGAAGGAGTTGGTCATGGCGAGCGCGGCGCCACCTGAAGCCTCGAGGTTCGAACCGGCGTTGAAACCGAACCAGCCGACCCAGAGCAGCGAGGCGCCGATCATGGACATCGTGAGCGAGTGCGGAGCCATCAGCTCCTTGCCGTAGCCGGTGCGCTTGCCGATCAGGATCGCGCCGACCAGACCGGCGATGCCGGCGTTGATGTGCACGACGGTGCCGCCGGCGAAGTCGATCGCGCCCTTCTTGAAGATCCAGCCGGCGTCGGCATTGATCTCGTCGAGCTTGGCCTGCGCCGCGGTCTTCGCCGCGCCGTCAGCCGCAGCCGCCAGCGCCTTCGCCGCATCCGTGATCGCGTCCGGTCCGGCCCAGTACCAGACCATATGCGCGATCGGGAAGTAGATCAGCGTCACCCAGAGCGGGATGAACAGCGCGAGCGCGGAGAACTTCATGCGCTCGGCGAAAGCGCCGACGATCAGCGCGGGCGTGATCGCCGCGAACGTCATCTGGAAGCAGACATAGACGAGTTCGGAGATATTGGCGTCGACGCTGAAGGTGGCCGCCTTCGAGTCCGGCGTCACACCTGCCAGGAAGGCCTTGGAAAAGCCGCCGATGAAATCCGAGCCGCCGGTGAACGCGAGGCTGTAGCCGTAGAGCGCCCAGAGCACGGTGACGATGCACACCGTGTAGAACACCTGCATCAGCACCGAGAGCATGTTCTTGGAGCGGACCAGGCCGCCATAGAACAGCGCGAGCCCCGGGATCGTCATCAACAGCACCAGCACCGTCGACGTCATCATCCAGGCGTTGTCGCCCTTGTTGACGGTCGGCTCGGCATAGGCAGCGGTCGCAGCGAACAGGCCGAATGCGAGTGCCGCCAATCCCGCGCTGTGGGGACGTTTGAACGTCATGTTATTCTACTCCTGAATTGTAAGGTTTGAGCGCGAAATCAGAGGGCCGCGGCATCGGCCTCGCCGGTGCGGATGCGCACCGCGTGGTCGAGGTTGATGACGAAGATCTTGCCGTCGCCGATCTGCCCGGTCTTTGCCGCCGATGTGATGGCGTCGATGGTCTTGTCGACCTGGTCGGCCGCAACCGCGACCTCGATCTTGATCTTGGGCAGGAAGCTCACGGCGTATTCAGCGCCGCGATAGATCTCAGTGTGGCCCTTCTGACGCCCGTACCCCTTGACTTCCGTCACCGTGAGACCGTGAACGCCAATGGCGGTCAGGGCGTCGCGGACTTCTTCGAGCTTGAATGGCTTAATAATCGCCATAACAATTTTCATGTGTCCTATCCCCGCTTGGGCCCGGTGCAGACGAACCGGGTGTTTCGACTGAGATCCACCACGCGGAGAAAATTCACAACGCGGTCACAGCCGCCGGCGTTAGAATCAAATGCCGTGCCAGATCGACGGCGCCGCCTAACGGATTATGAATCCGCCTGTTTTCGCGCTTGACGGGAATTGGTCGGACCTGCGCTATTCCGTCGCGCTCAAAACGTAATCAATATTGCCCGATTCATAGGCACGCCAGAGTCTGGACATAATCCTGCCCAGCCCGACGGCAAATCAGAGGTAATAAAGTAGAGGAAATTACTGCAGGGCCTCGCCGTGCTGCGAAATATCCAGGCCTTCCAGCTCCTGCTGCAGCGATACCCGGAGCGGGACGAACGCGCTGACCAGCTTCAGGAGCACGAAGGTCACGCCGCCGCACCACACCAGCGTAACGGCGACGCCGGCGAGTTGGATCAGCAGTTGCTGCGGACGGCCCTCGAGCAGGCCGGCCGTGCCGCCGATGGCGCTGGTGGCGAACACGCCCGCGAGCAGCGTCCCGGCCATGCCGCCGATGCCGTGGACGCCGAACACGTCAAGTGAATCGTCATATTTGAAGCGGAGCTTCAGCCAGGTGCAGGCCCAAAAGCACACGAGGCCCGCGATGATGCCGATGATGACCGCGTGCCATGGTTCGACGAAGCCCGAGGCCGGCGTGATGGTGCCGAGCCCTGCGACCGCGCCCGAGATCATCCCGAGCACCGACGGCTTGCGCCGCGTCGCCCATTCGATCGCGCCCCAGGTCAGCGCGCCCGCGCAGGCCGAAAGATGCGTGGCGATGATCGCCATCACCGCGCGCGAACTCACGGCAAGCGCCGATCCGCCATTGAAGCCAAACCAGCCGACCCAGAGCAGCCCGGTGCCGATCACCGCGAGCGACAAATCGAACGGCGACAGGTTCTCGCTGCCATAGCCGTGGCGCCGCCCCAATACTTGCGCGGCGACCAATCCGCTGACGCCGGCCGAAAGATGCACCACGAGCCCGCCGGCGAAATCCAGCACGCCGAGATTGGCGAGAAAGCCGCCGCCCCACACCCAATGTGCGAGCGGAATATAGGCGAAGATGAACCAGCCGACGGAGAACCAGAGATAGGCCGAGAAGCGCATGCGGTCGGCAACCGAGCCTGCCACCAGCGCCACGGTGATGATCGCAAACGTCATCTGGTACAGCATGAACAGCGCTTCCGGGATCGTCTTCGCCGCCGGATTGACGCCGTCCATGGTCATGCCGGCGAGAAACCAGCGGTCGAGCGTGCCGATCCATGGCCCATCACCGACGAAGGCGAGCGAGTAGCCGAACATCACCCAGAGGATCGAGACGATCGCGACTGCCGACAGGCTCTGCGCCATCGTCGCCAGCACGTTCTTCTTGCGCACCATGCCGGAATAGAACAGCGCGAGCCCTGGGATCGTCATCATCAGCACCAGCGCGGTGGCAACGATCATCCAGGCGGTGTCGGCGGCGTTGATGGCCGACGTCTCGGCACGCGCCGGCGTCGCCGACAACAGCGTCGCAAGACCGAGCGGCGCGATCAGCCGCACGGCGCGAGATGGTGCCCCCATGGTGTTTCCCCAGTAGAATTCATTTTGTTGATGCGACCAGCGCCGTTGTCGGTCCCGCTCGGAGAGTGCTTAGAGCGCGTCGCTGTCGGTCTCGCCGGTGCGGATCCGCAGCGCATGTTCGATCGGCGTGACGAAGATCTTGCCATCGCCGATCTGGCCGGTGCGTGCCTTTGCGGTAATGACTTCGACCGCCTTGTCGGCGATGTCGGATGCGACCGCGATCTCGATCCGCAATTTGGGCAGGAAGTTCACGACATATTCTGCGCCGCGGTAGATCTCGGTGTGCCCTTTCTGCCGGCCATAACCTTTGACTTCAGTGACGGTCATGCCGTGGACGCCGATCTCGGTCAGCGCCTGGCGCACCTCGTCGAGCTTGAAGGGTTTGATGATGGCGACGACAAGTTTCATGGCTAGCGGCCCGCTTTTTTCTTAAAGTTCGGCCAACCGCCTGCTCTTTGGATGGCCTTCGATCCCGGGCCAATCTGGCATCTTTCTGAGCAAATGGCACAAAAAAGTTGCAGGTTTAGGGGGAAAACATTGGCAGACCCTGAGCTCGCTCCCTGTACAGGGGACATGATCGTCCGTCACAATGCGGCTTTCCTGCTTCGCCAGTCGCTCCGCTGGCGCCTGTTCCCAAGAATCGTGTTTTCCAAGGAAATGCCATGGCCGATCGATCCTGGTTTTATGCATCCGAAGGCCAGCAAAAGGGCCCGTTTCCCGAATTTCAGCTCCGCGATCTCATCATGCGAGGCACCGTCGGGCCGGATACGCTGGTCTGGACCGAGGGGATGGCCGGTTGGCAGAAGGCGGGTGAGATTCCCGGACTGATTTCGGATCCTTCCAGTCCAGCGATGCCCTCGCAGGCGGGCGGGCCGCCGATCATGACTGCGGCCGGCTATGCGGGTGGAGCGGTCTCAGCCGATCTGCCGATCTGGGAGCTGTTTGGACGCAGTCTGTGGTTTGCCATCGGCCAGCTCCTGGTGATCCCAGCGCCGTGGTCCGCCACCGGCTTTTATCGCTGGATCATCCCGCACATCAACGTCCCCGGCCGGCCGAATCTCGGTTTCACGGGACAGGTCGGTGACATCTGGTATGTGTTCGTCGCGATAGGGCTCTTGAGCTATACGGGCTGGACCGAGAGTACGACGGTCGAGCTGCTTGCGCCGCTGCTGCAGGCGGCGCTCGGATGGGTGGTCATCCGCTGGATCGCCAGCCATCTCAGTTCAAACGGGCAGCAGCTCCCAATCGCCTTCAACGGCAGCATCATCGCCTATACCGGGTGGTATCTGCTGTTGGCGATCTCCTTCATCACCATCATCGGCTGGGCGTGGGTGACCACGGCGTGGATGAGGTGGATGTGCCGCAATATCGAGGGGACGCGCCGCGAAATCATCTTCAAGGCGTCAGGCCTCGAGATGCTTTGGCGAACCGTCGTGTTCACAATCGGCTGCTTATTGCTGATTCCAATCCCGTGGGCTTTGCGCTGGTATGCGAATTGGTACCTGTCGCAATTCGCTCTGGTCGAGCGCAGCACGCTGGCGAACGCTTAGAGCGACGAATGAGATGCCGATTGGTTTCACCTCTCCCGCAAGCGGCCCGCAAGCGGGAGAGGGAGCGCAGTTTCATCGCGGCGGCAATTCTAACGCGCGCTACTTCCTCTCGCGCACCGAACCTTCCTGCGCCACTGACGCAACCAGCGTGCCGTCGGGCTTGAAGATCATGCCGCGGGTCAGGCCGCGCCCGCCTTGCGCGCTCGGAGAGTCCTGCGCGTAGAGCAGCCATTCGTCGGCGCGGAACGGGCGATGAAACCACATCGCGTGATCCAGGCTTGCCGGCATCATGCGCTTGTCGAACAGCGTGCGGCCGTAGCGCGCCATCACCGCGTCCAACAGCGAAAAGTCGGAGGCATAAGCGAGCGCGCACAGATGCAGCGCGGGATCGTCGGGCAGCTTCGCCGCGGTGCGGATCCAGACATGGATGCGGCCCTCCTCGATCTTCTGGCCGAAACAGCGGCCGAGCTCGACCGGGCGCAGTTCGATCGGTCGATCGGATTCGTAATAGCGGCGGATGAAGTCCGGCATTTCGCGGAACATCGGCTGCTTCGACACTTCCTCGGCGGTGAGCTTTTCCGGCGGCGGCACGTCCGGCATCTTCTCCTGGTGATCGAAGGCGCCCTGCTCCTCGGCATGGAACGACACCATGATCGAGAAGATGGCATTGCCGTGCTGGATCGCGGTGACGCGGCGGGTCGAATAGCTCTTGCCGTCGCGCAGCCGCTCGACCTGGTAGATGATCGGGACCTGCGGGTCGCCGGGCAGGATGAAATAGCAATGGATCGAATGCGGCAGTCGGCCCTCGACGGTGCGGCAGGCCGCGACCATCGCCTGGCCGATCACCTGCCCGCCGAACACCCGCTGCCAGCTCGTTTTCGGACTGTTGCCGCGGAACAGATTCACCTCGAGCGGTTCGAGATCCAGGATGGAAAGCAGGTCAATCAGGCTTTTTGACATGAAACTTCCTTTTCCGCCGTCATTCCGGGGCGCGTCGAAGACGCGAACCTGGAATCTCGCGCCGAAACCTCTGGATTCCGGGTTCGCGCTGGCGCGCGCCCCGGAATGACGATGCGCGGCATTAAGCACCTTGCCTCAAGACCCTGTTTCGCCCAGCCGTTATCAGGTAGCAAGCACAGTCTGAGGGCATGAGCGCGTAAGGGACTTGCATGTCGGCACAGCGAGGCATTGTCATTTGCGGGGGCGCCTTTGCGGGCCTGGCGCTGGCCCTGGCGCTGCGCCAGGGGCTGGGCACCGAAATCCCCATCATCGTCGCCGATCCGGCGCTCGGGCAGCGCCCGAGCCGCGATCCGCGGGCGACCGCGATCGTCGCCGCCTGCCGCCGGCTGTTCGAGGCGATCGGCATCTGGGCCGAGATCGCCGACACGACGCAGCCGATCCTCGACATGGTCGTCACCGATTCGCGGCTCGACGATGCCACCCGGCCGGCGTTCCTGACCTTTGCCGGCGATGTCGAGCCCGGCGAGCCGTTTGCGCATATGGTCGAGAACCGGCATCTGATCGACGCGCTGGTGGCGCGCACTGAGGCCGCAGGCATCGATCTACGCGCGACCGCGGTTTCGACCTATGAGGCCAATACCGATCTCGTCAACGTGACGCTCGCGGACGGCAGTGTGATCGAAGCGAGCCTGCTGGTGGCCGCCGACGGCGCCCGCTCGAAGCTGCGCGAGCGCGCCGGCATCGTCACCCATGGCTGGGACTATGATCAGTCCGGCATTGTCGTCACGGTCGGCCATGAGCGCGATCACCAGGGCCGCGCCGAAGAGCATTTTCTGCCCGCGGGTCCGTTCGCGATCCTGCCGCTGAAGGGAAAACGCTCCTCGCTGGTGTGGACCGAGAACCGCAAGGAAGCGTCCCGCGTCGTCGGCTTAAGCGATGCGGAATTCCACGACGAGCTGGAGCGGCGCTTTGGTTTGCAGCTCGGAGAGGTCAAGGCGCTCGACAAGCCGCGCGCGTTTCCGCTCGGCTATTTCGTCGCGCGCTCCTTCATCGCCGAACGGCTGGCCCTGGTCGGCGACGCCGCGCATCTGATCCATCCGATTGCAGGGCAAGGGCTCAATATGGGCCTGAAGGATGTCGCGGCTTTGGCTGAGGTGGTGGTCGATGCGGCGCGGCTCGGCATCGACCTTGGCCAAGCCGATGTGCTCGAGCGCTACCAGCGCTGGCGCCGCTTCGACACCATGGCGATGGGGGTCGCGACCAATTCGCTGAACTTCCTGTTCTCCAACGAATCGACGCTGCTCAGGACCGTGCGCGACGTCGGGCTCGGCGTCGTCGACCGCCTGCCGCCGCTGAAGAGCCTGTTCATCCGCCAGGCGGCGGGGCTGTCGGGGGAAGTGCCGCGGCTGTTGAAGGGCGAGGCGCTGTAGCGCGCGAATGGCGAATAGCGAGTGGCGAATGGAAGGCTCCTCCTTCGCTATTCGCCACTCCCCATTCGCTATTCGCCCCCTCCATCACTCGATCTTGCGCGCTTCTTCCGGCAGCATGATCGGGATGCCGTCGCGGATCGGATACGCGAGTTTTGCGGAGCGCGAGATCAGTTCCTGCCGTTCCGCGTCGAACTCCAACGGACCCTTGGTGATCGGACAGACCAGGATTTCCAGCAGCTTTGGATCGGCGGTGCTTTCGAGATGATCAGTCGGGGAGCTCATGACGGTCTTCCAGTTTCGCAGGCGCTTCTTACCATGTCTCAAACGGCGAGTGTAACGCGCGCAGCCAATTAGCGCACCGCCATCCGCAAGAGTTCGTCGACGATCGCCTGCTGCTTTGCTTTCGGCAGCGGCTGCTCCGTCAGTGCCTGGCCGAGGAACGCCCAATAGAAGATCTGGGCACGGACGCGGGCCACGTCGTCGGTGAGGCCCGCCTGCTTCAGGAGACCTTCGACATAGCCGAGCCGCCGCTGGTCGATCGCCTGCACGGCGGCGCGTGCTGAAGCATCGACGTTCGCCCAGCTTCGGACGGCGTTTTCCAGCGCCAGCTTTTCGGAAAACACCCGGCGCAGCAGCACGGCCAGGGCGTCAGAACCCGCCGCCGTCGCCTCGACATCGACGATGATCCGCTCCGCGGCGATCTCGCGCCAATGTTTCAGGACGGCGGCGTGGTAGGCGGCGATATCGGCGAAGTGCCAGTAAAAGCTGCCGCGGGAGACGCCCATCTCTTTTGCCAAGGGTTCGGCCTTCAGCGCGGTGAAGCCGCGTCTTGCCAGTGCTTTCAGGCCCTGGTCGAGCCAGTCCTTGGCGGAAAGCTGATCGGTCATGCAGCCCACCATACACCAGTGTATTGACAGGCGCCAATGCGCGGGCGATAACCATACACTGCTGTATGGAGGCGAACGATGCGCGATATCCTGCTGCAATGTTCCGGCCTCGCCGCGATCGCGGCGGCGCTGATCCACGGTTACCTTGGCGAATTCAAGGTCTTTCCCAAAATGACGATCGAACCGGCGCGGCTGCGCACGCTGATCCGGCTGGTCTGGCAGGCCGGCACGGTGGCGTGGATCGGTGGCGGCGTGCTGCTGCTCGCCGCGCCCTGGATGGCCTCGGAGGTGGCGCGGCACTGGATCGTCGTCACGCTCGCCTGCGTGTTCGCTTTCGCGGCCCTCGCCAATGCGGTTGCGACGCGCGGCCGGCATTTCGGCTGGATGGCGCTCAGCGCCGTGGTGGCGATGGCGGTCGCGGGGTATTAGGCTAGCCCCACACGCGGTCATTTCGGGGCACGCGCAGCGTGAACCCGGAATCCATCGAGCCGCATGCGCTGGTCGAGAAATGGATTCCGGGTTCGTCCTTCGGACGCCCCGGAATGACGGTAGAGGAGAATGACGGGACGGCCGAGAATCACTGCAGCGGCGGGTCACCGCTGGTGCGCTTCTTGGCGAGATCCATCTCGGTCACCGCGATCAGGATTTCGGCGCGAGTCTTGAGGTCGGGCGCTTCCAGCATCGCCTGCTTCTCCGCCGGGCCATAGGGCGACATCATCGCGAGCGCATTGACCAGCGCCTCGTTGGGCGCGGCTTCGATGCCGGCCCAGTCGACCTTCAGGTTGTTCGCTTTCAGGAAATCCGTCAGCACCGCGAGCAGCGCTTCGCGGTCGACGTCCTCTTCGCCGCTGCGCGCGACGAAATCGTCGGTGAAGGAGAAGAAATCGACCTTGCACTGGCGGTACGGGGTCAGCACGCTGAGCTCCTCGACCACCTTGAAGCGCGACACGCCGGTGAGTTCGAGGATGTAGCGGCCATCGCCTGATTCGGCGAGCTGGGTGATGCGGCCGACGCAGCCGACGCGGAACAGCGCCGGCTTCTCCTCATTGTGCGAATGCGTCACGTCGGGCTGGATCATGCCGATCAGCCGATGGCCGTCGCGGAAGGCGTCGTCGACCATGGCGAGATAGCGCGGCTCGAAGATGTTGAGCGGCATCTGACCGCGCGGCAACAATAGCGCACCGGCAAGCGGAAAGACCGCGATCACCTCGGGAAGCTCGGCCGGGCCCCGATATTCGGCATTGATCGGCATCTGCGGCCCCGGTGTTGTGCGCGCGCTCGCTTATAATCCGATTGAACGAAATCGGATCATAAGCTCATCTCTGTGTATGAGCATGATCATTTCGGAAAACCGGTCTCCACTTTTCCGGATCATGCTCTATGAAAACAGGATCGTCGAAAGCCGCTTTCGTCCCTCGACGGTCGCTTCATCCGCCCCGCCCCATGCTTCGAAGAACTGGACGAGCTGCTTGCGTGCGCCGTCATCGTTCCATTTGCGGTCGCGCCTGACGATCTCCAGGAGCTGGTTGGTCGCCTCGCTGCGTTTGCCCATCGCGTTCAGCGCGGTGGCGAGATCGAACCGCGCCTGATGATCGAGCGGATTTGCAGCGACTTTCTGTTCCAATTCGCCGATCGGACCGACCGATTCCGCCTGCTCGGCAAGGTCGATCGCGGCCTGCACCGCCTTCACAGCCGGCTCGTTGCGCTTGGACTCCGGCACCATGCCGAGCGTCTGCTTGGCCTGGTCGACCGCGCCCGTCGTGACATAGCATTTGGCGAGACCGGCGAGCGCGGCGATATTGGTGGCGTCGATGCCGAGCACCTCGGCATAAATCTGCGCCGCGGCCGCGGCGTCGCCTTCGGCGAGCACGGCGTCGGCTTCTTTCAGGATCTCGGCAATATTCGGCTCGCCCGCGGCAGGGACGCCCTTCGTCAGCCGCTCGATGAAGGCGTTGACCTGGCTCTCCGGGATTGCGCCCATGAAGCCGTCGGCCGGCTGGCCGTTGACGAAGGCGATCACGGCCGGGATCGACTGGATGCCCATCTGGCCGGGGATCGATGGATGCTCGTCGATGTTCATCTTGACGAGCTTGACCCGGCCCTTGGCGTTGGTCACCACCTTCTCCAGGATCGGGGTGAGCTGGCGGCAGGGGCCGCACCAGGGCGCCCAGAAATCGATCAGCACCGGCTGGCGCTTCGACTCCTCGATCACGTCCTTGACGAACGTCTGGGTGGTCGTTTCCTTGATCAGATCGCCTGCCTGCGGCGCCGGACCGCCGCCCTGCTCAACTATCGTCACGATATCCTCGCCTGATGTCCCGAGATTGGGGCCCGTTCTAGCACGGCCGGAACCGAACACCCGTCAGCTAAATGGCGGTTTGGCGCCAAATTTCAATCGCCTGGTACCCTGCTCGTTCCGCTGCAGGCCGATCATGCAGGGTCGCGATCAAATGCGGCCGGAGTTTGTGGGCTGCTTGAGGCGAATCAGCCCGTGGCGGCGTGAGGACGGGAAAAGCGGGTTCCCAGGCGAAAAACCCGGCGAGCCGCCACCGAAACGCCCCTCGCCGCGTTGCTTTCCGCCCTTTCGTCCCCATTTCCACTCAAATGAGGCGATTTAGCCGCCTTCGGGCCTGTTGCATTCACGGTCCGCTTTTGGCATAGCTCTGCCGTTGCCGGCGAGTGATCGCCGCCATCAGGATGCGGGTGTAGCTCAGTGGTAGAGCACGACCTTGCCAAGGTCGGGGTCGAGGGTTCGAGCCCCTTCGCCCGCTCCAAATTTCCCCGTCCGCCGAACTGGCTTTAACCTCCGGCCGCGCGCCGTGTCGCGCCTGCTGCCTTCCCTCGCTTGACCGAAGCAAGCCCACGCTAAGGTATCTCCGGCGAGAAACGAGACCAGGCTCGATCGCGGCCCAATCATTCATCCGACGATTGATTTCCCAGCCAATCGAATCGTCGGCCGTGACGCTGCGAGCGGCGTTAACTTCGAACGAATATTGCGGCGCAATGACATCGCTGGCGCTTCGCAAGAAACAGCGCAAGCGAACCCGCTCAACTTGTCTTGACCTCGCTCGAATGCGGCGTTGATCGCCTGCGCTTCTCTCGCGCGGGGGATGTGCTAGCATTCTCTGCTCTGGCCTCTCTCTCGCAGGCCACTACGATCGTCTCGTTAGAATCAATAAAGAGCCAGCCGCCCGGCTGGATAGGGGAGTAACGCGATGCAATCGGTTTTCAATCGTTCCATTCTTGCGCTTGCCACCATCGCCCTCGTGGCGGGGACTGGCTTTGCCAATGCGCAACAGCAGCAGGACAAGGGCAGGTCGCTGAAGAAATACGAATCCGGCACCAAGGAATTCTGGACCCATCCGCCGGATGACTGGTTCCTCGGCGACGAGACCGAAACGCAAAAGGGCCTCGCGCCGCCATCGGGACCGCCGACCGGCGCCTCCGACTCCGAGCTGGCGGCGCTGATCAAGAAGATCAAGCTGCCACAAGGCTTCAAGATCGAGGTCTACGCGTCGAACGTGCTCGCCGCGCGGCAGATGGCCTGGGGCGACAAGGGCACGCTGTTCGTCGGCTCGTTCGGGCTCGGTAACGTCTACGCGATCAAGGACAACAACGGCAAGAAAGAGGTGAAGACCATCCTCAAGGGGCTGAACATGCCCACCGGTCTCGCCTTCCGCGACGGCGCGCTCTATGTGATCGCGGTCGACAAGCTGATCCGCTACGACAATGCGGAGGCCAATCTCGACAATCTCGGCCAGGGCAAGGTGGTCTATGACGACATGCCCTCGTATGCCGCGCATGGCTGGAAATATATCGCTGTTGACAAGGACGGCTGGTTCTACATTCCGTTCGGCCCGCCCTTCAACATCGGCATTCCCCCGACCAGCCTCTCGCAGATCCGCCGCGTCGATCCCAAGACCGGCAATGCGGAAATCTGGGCGCTCGGCGTGCGCAACAGCGTCGGCGGCGATGTCGATCCGCGCACCGGCCGCTACTGGTTCACCGAGAACGCGCGCGACTGGATCAGCGACGACCTGCCGAGCGACAAGCTCAACATGATCTCGAAGATCGGCGAGCATTTCGGCTATCCCTATTGCCATCAGGGCGACCTGCCCGATCCGAAATTCGCGATGGGGCATAAATGCTCGGAGTTCACGCCGCCCGTGCTCAACTTAGGGGCCCACGTCGCCCCGCTCGGCATGAAGTTCTACACCGGCAATCAATTTCCGGCGGACTACAAGAACAACATCCTGATCGCCGAGCACGGCTCGTGGAACAGGCACAAGTATCAGGGCGCGCGCATTGTGCGCGTGATCGTCGGTCCCGACGGCAAGAACGCCAAGCAGGAAGTGTTGGCGTCCGGCTGGATCGAGGGCGACCAGGGCTATCTCGGCCGCCCTGCTGACATCATCCTCGATAAGGACGGCTCGATCCTCGTTGCCGACGACTGGGCCGGCGCGATCTATCGCATCAGCTACAGCAAGAAGTGACACTGTAACGAATGGAGGCTGCGGTGGCCGGATGGCGGCCGCGGCCTCTTTGTTTTGAATTTCGTCGTTCCGGATTGCGCGCAGCGCAAGTCCGGAACCCATAACCACGAGCGATAGTTATGGATTCCGGGCCTGCGCTCCGCGCATCCCGGAATGACAGGGGTGATGGAGTGGAGCCTGACTGATGCGCCGACAGTTCGTCTCGTACCTATTTGGTGGACTCGCGCTCCTGACCGCGACCGTCACTCCGATCCGCGCCGCCGATGTCGCGGCCGGCAAGGAAAAAGCAGAGATGTGCGTCTCATGCCACGGCGAGAACGGCATTTCGCAGACCGAGAACATCCCCTCGCTCGCCGGCCAGCCCGATCAGTTCCTTCAGTGGCAGCTCGTGTTCTTCCGCGCCGGCACCCGCAAGAACGAGCTGATGCAGCCGATCGTCGAGCAGCTCAATAATGACGACATCCGCAATCTCGGCGCCTACTTCTCCTCGCTGACGCCGCCGAAGGGCCCGAAGGACGACGATCCCGATCTGTCGGAAAAGGGCAAGCAGGCCGCCGCCGGCCGCCGCTGCGCGTCATGCCATACCGACAGCTATGCCGGCACCAAGGCGGTGGCGCGCATCGCCGGCCAGCGCGAGGACTATCTCGTCAAGGCGCTGCACGACTACAAGTCCAGTGCGCGCTCCGGCGGCGGCATGGCCGCGATGGCCGAGGTCGCCTATCCCCTGAGCGAAGAAGAGATCACCGCGCTCGCGCATTATCTGGCGCATCTCTGATGGTGATGCCGTAGCCGTAGCCCGGGTGGAGCGCAGCGTAACCCGGGAACACTGTGCGCCGCGGAGAGGGTTGTCCCGGGTTGCGCTGCGCTCCACCCGGGCTACGAGACTACTTGTCGCGCTGCAATTCGTACGCCTTGAGATGCGTATATGCCGTGCGGAGCTTCGGCACGGGAATCTTGGCGGCGTCGGCGCGGGCGACGAGGTCGCCGATCACGTGATCGGCTTCGACCGGCAAGCCGGCCTTGATGTCGCGGAACATCGAGGCGGTCATCGGCGAACCCGCGGCGGTCAGCATGCCCTTGACGCGCTCGAAGAACGGTCCAGCCGGCGCATAGCCTTCGGCGGTCGCCACCGCGCTGCATTCGTCGAGCATGCCGAGCAGGAAATCCTTGCCGCCGGGCGCGGCCAGGATGTTGCCGACGGAGGTGCGCATCAGGCTGGTGGAAGCCGCGAGCGAAGCCAGGAACACCCACTTTTCCCACATGTCCTGCATCACATGATCGCTGGCGGTTGCGCCATTGACGGAGGAAAACACCTCCGCGATCGCGCGCACGCGGTCGGACATCTTGCCGTCGCGTTCGCCGAACGTCAGCGACTGCATCGGCTGAAGCTGCACCACCTCGCGCGCTTCATTGAGCGTTGCCGCAATCGCGCAGAGGCCGCCGAGAACCTGCTCGGCGCCGAATTTCTTGTCGAGCGCGCTCAGATGCAGCATGCCGTTGAGCAGCGGGATGATGGCGGTATTCGGTCCGACCGCCGGTGCGAACGACTTGATGGCATCGTCCAGGTCGAACGCCTTGCAGCTCAACAGCACGACGTCGAATTTCTCGGTCAACTTGTCAGCCTGCACCGTCGGCGGATTCTTCAAGGTCACGTCGCCGTTTGGGCTCTTGATCACAAGCCCGGCAGTCGCGAGTTCGGATGCGCGCTTGGGGCGCACCAAGAACGTAATGTCACGGCCGGCCTGCAGCAGCCGCCCGCCGAAATATCCGCCGATCGCACCGGCGCCGACGACGAGAACGCGCATGGGATGATTCCTTGTTGTTGTTGCTTCGGGGATGGCAGGTGAATGGCGAATGGGGAGTAGCGAATAGGGATGGATGCTTTCCGTCAAGCGAGAATCCCTGGGTAACTACTTCTTCTTCGCTCCTCCGTTCCGGTGGTCCATTCTGTCGCGATCTTCGCGGCACGTCTACAGTATGATGATGGTCATCATACTGTGTCGTGTCAAATCAAACGCTCGACCGTCTGCTTCCGCCAGACCAGCATGTAATAGGCCATCTGCAGCAGGAACATGGTGCAGAAGGTGATCGGATAGGCGACCCACACCCCCTCGATGCCGATCAGCCGGCTGAGGATGATGGCGGACGGGATCTCGACCAGCATGATCGCGAGGGCGGAGATCAAGAGCGGCATCCAGACCGTGCCGCCGGCGCGCATCGCCCCCGAAAACACCGTCGACATCCCGAACAGGACCGAGCTCCACAGCACGATGTGCAGCAGCCCCTGCGCGAGCTCGAGCACGGCGGGGTCGGTGATGAAAAAGCCCATCAGCGTGCGGGAAAACAGATAGCCTAGCGCGGCCAGTCCGCCGGTCAGGATCAGGTTCATCTTCAGCCCGGTGCCGACGATGGTGCCGATCTGGCCGGCTTGGCCGCGGCCGATCGCCTGCGCTCCGAAGATCGAGACCGAGATCGCGATCGACAGCGCGGGAAACTGCACATAGCTCAAGACCTGGTTGACCGCTCCATAGGCCGCCGTGGCGTTGGAGCCGAAGCCGTTGACGAGGCCGAGCAGCACCAGCTCGGCGAGCGACATCACCACCATGCCGAGCGCTGCGGGAATGCCGAGCCGCAACACGGTTCGCAGCAGCGTGCCGTCCGGCCGCATCGCGCGCAGGAACGCGGCATCGAAAGCCAGCGCATGGCCTCGTCGCCGCAGATAGAGGTGGAGCCATATCAGCGTCAGCAGGCTCGATACCGCCGAGGCCCAGGCGGCGCTGGCGACGCCGAGATGCGGCAGGCCGAGCCAGCCGCGGATCAGCGCCGGCGTCACCACGAGGCCGATGACGGTCGAAATCGCGAGCGCGACCAGCGGCGTGAGCGTGTCGCCGACGCCGCGCAGCATCGAACTGGCCAGGATGAAGGCGAAGGTAAGCGGCATCGTGACCATCATGGTCCGCGCGTAGGACGTGGCGGCATCGAGGATATCGGCCGGTGTGGCGAGCGCGACCAGCAGATCGCGCGTGAACAGCAATGCGAACAGCGCGATGCCAATGGCCAGCAGGAGCGCAACCGTCAGCGTGGTGCCGGCCACCGCCTTGACCTTGTCAGATTGGCCGGCGCCGAAGGCCTGGCCGACCAGCACGGTCGCGCCGGAGCTTAAGCCCATCACGAAGGCGATCAGGAAGAACATCACCGGGAAGAACACCGAGACGGCGGCGAGCGCATCGACCCCGATCATCTGTCCCAGATAGACGCTGTTGATGGTGCCGAACAGCGCCTGCAGGATGTTGCTCAGCATCATCGGCAGCAGGAAGGCGAGGAAGGTCCTCCAGAGCGGCGGCGGCGTGGACATGGGAAGGTACCTGCTAAAGCATGTGGGGTAGTTGATTGAGTCAGTCGGGCCGCGAGTTCACCTCCCCCGCTTGCGCTGTCATATTCGCACATCTTGCGAAGGAATTTGATCGCTGATTCCGTGAGTTGAACGATGATTCGCGGGAGTGAGC
>NZ_JBEGDB010000122.1:0-23172 GCF_043638955.1 Bradyrhizobium sp. 31Argb
GACGCAACCTCGGACCGGCCGACAGTCGGAGCTACATCCGTCAAGCGAAAGTAACATCCTCAGGTGAGGCAATACGGGGGGTCAATATTGCAGGCCGAATGACAGAATGGGCCCGGGCGATATGTTGAGTGTCAGCCATGTCGATAACGTACACCACCGTACGAACGACGTGGTGCATTCCGGCGCCGGTCTGGGCCAGTGCGTCGGCTATGATCGCCAGTGCGGCCTTGGCCTGCCCATACGCATCGCCGCCGAGTTGCGGCGGGCGGGCCGTTGTACCGGATACAAATACTTGGTTTCCAACTCGGACGGCTCGCGAGTATCCGTACGTGTCTTCAAAGGCATATCCGGACGAGATGTTCTGCCTTAACAACCGAGTTCTCCTGCGTTGTTGCTGGATAAGCGTAGGTGAATCGCGACGGCAGTCGCGTGCGTTCGAGCGCAACGGCGCATCGCTTGTTAGCAGAACAGGCGGCGGTCAGGAGAGTGACGGCTACAGTGCAGCAAACTCGTTCAAGGCATCGACTACCAGGGCCATAAAACGGTTGCCGCCGCCGTGTCCAGCGTCATCGAGAATGTGTAGCCGGCTAGTCGTCCATCGACGCGACAGCTGCCAGGCGGTGATCAATGGGCCGCTGACATCGTACCGCCCGTGGATCAGAACGCCGGGGATGCCCTTCAGTTTAGGAGCATCGCGGATCAATTGGTCCTCTTTGAGAAAGGCCGCGTGGCGCCAGTAATGTGTAACAAGCCGGGCAAACCGCAGGCGGAACTCCGGATCCTGATAGCGCGCGTCTGGTGCATGACCGGGCGTCAGCGAAACATGCGCATTCTCCCACGCGCACCATTCGCTTGCCGCACGGTCGCGGAGCGCCGGATCCCCTTCAGCGAGCATCGTTGCATAGGCATCGACCAGCGACAGGTGCCGCAGATGATGGGGAATTGCATCGGCGAAACGCTCCCATTCCCGCGGGAAGATTCGCCCAACATCCTCCGTAATCCATTGCACCTCACGGCGCGAGGTGGTGGTTACGAATCCCAAAACCAGTGCATTCACTCGATGGGGATGAGCCTGGGCATAGGCTAGGCCGAGCGTGGTGCCCCAGGACAGACCGAGAATGGTCCAGCGGTCCACGCCGAGCATCACGCGCAACATCTCAATGTCGGCAACCAAGTGCATTGTGGTATTGGCACTTAGGTCAGCGTTGTGATCGCTCGCCAGCGGTCGGCTCCGCCCAGACCCGCGCTGATCGAACAGCACGGCGCGATAGAGGCTCGGATCAAAGAAGCGACGCTGCCCCGCCGAGCAGCCCGAGCCTGGGCCACCGTGCAGGAACAGCGCGGGCTTGGCCTCGGAATTACCGCAACTCTCCCAATAGACCTCATGCCCGTCTCCCACATCGAGCAAACCACTCACGTATGGTTCGATTGGCGGGAACTGCACCGACATTTGCGGAATCCTTTGATTTCAGGGACAGTATAGCAGCGCGTCAAAGTCAATCGACGAAACAACGGCGCATGAACATGAGGAGCGGGGGCGTTACAACCGCTGGCGGTTATGCTCCACGTTTAAACTGTCGAGCGACGGCGGTCATTGTCTGCGGAAAACGAGGCCGTATGAGGAGAAATCATGGAACTGGCATTTCGAGGGATCTTCCTGACCAGCAAAAATCCAGAGGCGGGGGATTGTCCGAGGATGCGCGCTCGATCGCGTAGAGCTCGTCGATCTGACGCAAGGCGTCTGTTGCCACAGGTGATCCGGTGGCCTCGGCTACGTCGTAGAACTTGCGGCGGGAGGGACTCCAAGAGGCGGCGGGAGTGATGCGCTCCTTGTCGGCCAGCTGCTCGAAGCCGGCGAATGCGTCGACATGCAGGATGCCTCTGAAGTCGGCAAGATGCGCGACCGGACGCTCAGCCTTGGGGTCCGGGGCGAACAGATGGACTGCAGCCGGAGGCTCAGGTCCACCCCATGGCCGCTGATTGCGGGCGTAGACCCAGAGCCGGCCCGATGTACGACGTCAAGCATCTGATCGGCAAGAGGCCACGCTGATGCTTGGAACCAGATGACACGATCGATCAATCGCCGCGCTTCACGACAAACTGGACGCGTTCTCCCGCAAATCGGGTCTCGTGGTAGACGATCGGACGCTTGTCGCGATCGACGTCGACACTCTCGACCGCGAGGATCGGCGTCATCGCGGACTGTCGCAGGTGTCGGACCTCGTCCTGGGAGGGGTTGCGTGCAATGACGCGGGTCGTTTCGCGGGTGTAGTCGTGGATGCCGAACTGGGCGAGCGTCTTCGTGATCGACATGGTCTGGCGATAGACCGCACCGAAGCCCTGAAACCGGCGGGCGGGAAGATAGGTGTCGCCAATGCTGATCGGTATGCCGTCCGCTTCTCCGATGACCTGAATGAAGACTGACATCTCGCCCTCGGCCATCTCCAGTGCCGCGCAAGCCCGAGCGTGAGCCTTGCGCTCGCTCACCTCCAGAAGCGTGCGGCTGGGCTCGCGACCCTGGAGCGCGACATTGGTGCTGAAGCGCGTGCGCTCTCCGATCTCGTAGTCGATCATGCCGGGGACCAGATAGGAGCCGCCGCCCTTACGCTTGAAGATGATGCCGCGCTGGACGAGGCCCGCGATGGCCTGGCGCGCGGTGTGGCGGTTGACGCCGAAGCGCTCGGCCAATTCGTGCTCGGACGGCAAGCGTCCGGCACCGTCAAATCGTCCGCCCTGAATGTCCTGCAGAAGCGTTTGCTCCAGCTGTTTCCACCGGGGCTCTTGAGACTCCGCAGATAGTTTGGGCCGCATCCGGATTACCACTCGAAATCAGGGTTGGTCAGGGCTCCCGGCCATGCTTGTCCTAACAGGACCCGCATAGCCACAAGCCACCTGCCGAACCCTGTGGGCAAGAAGGTCAGATTGTCATCCAACTGTAGCAAAATCTGTCTAGACAGATTTTGGCCGCAAGTCGAGAGGGCTTGCGCCGGACAGGATGGAACAGGGATGGCAGCGATCAGCCTTGACAGGCTATCGAAAGATTATGGCGGCAGTCCTGTTCTGGATGCCGTTTCTCTCGACATCGAGGACGGTGAATTTCTCACTCTGCTCGGGCCGTCCGGTTGCGGAAAGTCCACGCTTCTGCGGATCATCGCAGGCCTCGAGGCGCAGGATTCCGGCACCGTCGTCATCGGCGGGCTCGCGGTCGACGGGCTGCGCCCGAAGCAGCGCGGCGTCGCCATGGTCTTTCAGTCCTACGCGCTCTACCCGCACATGACGGTCGCAGCGAATATGGCGCTGCCGTTGAAGATGCGTCGCCTGAGCCCCTTGCAGCGCTTGCCTATCGTTGGCCGTCTTCTTGCGGGAACGCAAGCCAAGGTCCGGCAGATCGAAGAGGACGTGCGCCAAACCGCGAGCGCGCTCGAGATTGAGCATGTCCTTGGCCGGAAGCCCGGTGAGCTCTCCGGCGGCCAGCGTCAGCGCGTCGCCGTCGGACGCGCGATGGTGCGCCGTCCGTCGGTATTCCTGATGGACGAGCCGCTCTCCAATCTCGACGCCAAGCTGCGCGTCACCATGCGCGCGGAAATCAAGCAACTGCATCGCAGACTCGGCGTGACATTTGTCTATGTTACGCACGACCAGGCCGAGGCGATGACGCTCTCGGACCGGGTCGCCGTGATGCTCGACGGAAAGCTGCGGCAGGTTGGCCGGCCGCTTGAGATCTATGCCGATCCGGCGGAACGGCGCGTGGCCGAGTTCATCGGCTCTCCGAAGATCACCATGGTCGAGGCGCGCGTCGGCGAGGGTGGAGGGATCCACGTTGGTGGCCACATGCTGGCGATCGAAACCGGCCGGCAGCCGGGCAGTTCCGTCGTGCTCGGCATCCGGCCGGAAGCTTTCACCCCGGTCGCTTCGGGCGGACGGGGAGAATTGCTCGCCGGACGGGTGCGGCTCGTCGAACACCTGGGTTCGGACCTCTATCTCCATCTCGACGCAGAGGGACAAGCTGAACCGGTGATCGCGCGGCTGGATGCGGAGCGGGCGCCTCATGTCGCTGCCGGCGAACAAATTCATCTGGCGGTGCGCGCCGAGCGGGTGCTGCTGTTTGCGCCCGAAGGACAGCGAATCCGAACCTACGCCGACCGCCGACCTCCCGCCGCCGTCGTCGACACGAACGTTGCGGCCAGACGCGGGCATGCGCGATGAGGATGGTGATCGGCGCGCGGTATGACGCCTCATCAGGCCGATCGGACACCGATCCGCCGGCCAAGGTACTGCCGGCGCGCAGACCAGGGGAGGCGCTTGCAGCCGTCGCGCTCACCGGTCCCGCGACAGTGCTGCTGCTCATTCTTTTCATTTTGCCGGTGGCCGCCATCGTTGCCATCGCCCTGACCGATTGGCAGTTCGGGACGACGAGCTTGCATTTTGTCGGCTTGACCAATTTCGAGGGGATATTCGCTGATGAGGCTTTCGTCGCCTCGCTGCGCAACACGCTCGTCTACGTGTCGATCGTGATGCCGGGCACCGTGCTGGGGGGCCTTGCTATCGCGCTCTTGATCGAAAGCGGCAGCACCCTGCGTGACTTCTATCGCGCCATCCACTTCCTGCCATTCATGGCAACGCTTGCGGCCATGGCGATCGTCTGGGAAGCGCTGCTCCATCCCACCATTGGCCTCGTCAACAGCACATTCGCAGCGGTCGGCCTCCCCACCGCCAACTGGCTGCGTGATGAGGCGACGGTGCTGCCGGTGCTCGCCGTCATCGGCATCTGGCAGAATCTCGGCTTCGCCATGGTGCTGTTCCTCGCTGGCCTCAAGAGCATTCCGCAGGATCTCTACGACGCGGCTGACATCGATGGCGCCGACCGATGGCTCGATCGGTTGATGACCGTGACGCTGCCGATGCTGGGGCCGGTTGCCATGTTCGTGGTCATTGTCGTGGCGCTCAGGGCCTTTGAAGTCTTCGATACGGTGCAGATCCTGACCCGGGGCGGCCCCGGTCACGCCTCCGAGGTGCTGCTTCACACGCTTTATCGCGAGAGCTTCGAATTCCTGCGCGCCGGCTATGGCGCCGCCATCACCGTCGTCTTCCTCGTCATCGCGGTAACGCTCACCTTGATTCAGGCCCGCCTGATCGACAAGAGGGTACACTACCAATGAGCCGGGCCGGTTATCGTCTGCCGTGGCCTGCGGCCATCGCGCGCCATGCCCTCCTGCTCGCAAGCGGCGGGCTTATGCTCCTTCCCTTTGTCTGGATGACAAGCCTGTCATTGAAGCCGCCGGCAGAGATTTTTCGAACCTCCTTTTCGTTATTGCCCGAGCACTGGTACGCGATCGAGAATTACGGGAGGGCGCTCACGGCGGCGGCGCTGCCGCGCTACATGGCAAACGGCGCTCTTGTCTGCGCCGCGATTCTGGCGCTGCAGATCCTGATTTGCGCGCCTTGCGCCTACGCGCTCGCCAAGCTGGAATTCAGGGGGCGCGACCTGCTGTTCGGCCTCGTCCTGGTTGGCCTCTTGATACCCCACCAGGTGCTGGCGGTGCCGCTTTTTATGCTCGGCTACAGCCTCCGCCTCCTCAACAGCTATGCTGCGCTGGTCTTCCCCTTTGTCGTTTCGCCCTTTGGCATCTTCCTGTTCCGGCAGTTCTTCAGATCGATTCCCGACGACGTGGTCCATGCCGCGCGACTGGACGGCCTCTCCGAGTTCGCGATCGTCTAGCGTATCATGCTGCCGATGGCGATGCCGGCCGTCATTGCCTTCTCGATCTTTTCCGTCGTCTCCCATTGGAACGACCTGTTCTGGCCCCTGATAGCGGTGAAGTCGCCAAACCTGATGCCTCCGGCGCTGGGCGTTGCGATCTTCCACGGCGGCGAAGCCAGCACCGAATACGGCCCGCTGATGGCCGGCGCCGTGCTCGTGATCCTGCCGCTTGTGCTTGCTTTCGTCGTCGCCCAGCGCTGGTTCATCGAAGGGCTGACCTCGGCTTCCCTGAAATAACGATCTGGCGGAGCGCGCGATGCGGATCTCTTTGGCAATCTCTTTCGTCTGTGGGCTGATCGGTCTCGCCACCACCAGTGCACAGGCCACCAACCTGCATGTTCTCTATGCCTTCGACCGGACGACGGCTCAGGCACATCAGGAAATCAAGGAGCGTTTCGAGAAGGAGAATCCGGGTATTACCGTCGAGTTTCTCGCCGCGGCGCCGAACTACGAGGATGCCTCGCAGAGCATCATCCGAAACGCCATGATCGGCGATCTTCCGGACGTGACCTTTCAGGGTCTCAATCTTGTGCGCGGCCTGGTTGACCGCGGCATCGCCGTTCCGCTCGATCCTTTCATCGCAGGTGACGGCGGCGCCGACAAACTCGGCTACGACGCCGGCATGCTGCGGGTTGGCAGTGTGAACGGCAAGACCTTCGGCATTCCCTTTGCGGTCTCGACGCCGCTCCTCTACGTGAACGCCGACCTGGTGAGAGCGGCCGGCGTCGAGATGGATGCCTTTCCGACGCGCTGGGAAGATATCGTCGCGCTCGGCAAGAAGATCGACGACCCCGCGCGCAACATCATCGGCTTCTATTTCCAGTGGGACATCACCGGCAACTGGATGTTCCAGAGCCTGCTGTTCGCCAACGGCGGAAGCATGATGTCGTTCGACGAGAAAGCGATTGCCTTCGATCAGCCCCCCGGGCTCGCGGCCCTTGCAACCCTGGAGCTTTTCGCGAAGGCGAGAATGCCGAACCTTCCCACCAGTCAGGCGCGACCCGCGTTCATGGCCGGCAAGATCGGCATCTTCGCCGACTCCAGCTCCAATCTCGGCGCCGCGACGCGGCAGATCGCCAAGTCCTTTGAGATGCGCACCCTGTGCTTTCCGCTTGGCGCGGCCGGTGGACGGCTGCCGGCTGGCGGCAATCTCGCGGTCATGTTGTCCAAGGATCCGGAGAAGCAAGCCGCGGCGTGGCAGTACATCAAGTTTGCCACCGGCCCGATCGGCCAGACGATCATGGCCCGTCATACCGGCTATCTGCCGAGCAACAGCGTCGCGATCAAGACGCCCGAGCTGCTGGGCGATTTCTACAAGGCCAACACCAATTTTCAGGCCAGCATCGCCCAGATTCCGATCCTGACGGGATGGTACGCCTTTCCGGGGCCGAATGCGGTCAAGATCATCGACGTGATCAAGCGGCATAGCGAGGCCGTCGTCACAGGCAAGAAATCCGCCGCCGAGACCATGCCCTCTTTGGTGGCCGATGTTCGCAAGCTACTGGAGTGATCATCATGGCTGAGCATCGCCTCTCCTCGCAAAGCGACAGTCCGTATGACGGGATCGCGGACTGTTACGACCGAGCGCGGCCGGACTATCCGGCCGCCGTGCTTGCAATCCTTTCAGTCCAGGCCGGCGAGCTCGTGGCGGATGTCGGCGCCGGTACCGGCATCTTCAGCCGGCAACTGGCGCAATCGCTTCCCGATGCTCGCGTGATCGGCGTCGAGCCGGGCGCGGATATGCGACGCGCAGCGGAAGCGGCCTCGCGTGAGGTGCCCAATCTGTCCTTTGTCGCTGGAGCCGCCGAAGCTCTGCCGTTCCCGGACGACAGTCTCGCGCTCGTCACGGCGGCGACCGCGGCGCACTGGTTCGACCGGCCGCTGTTCTATGCGGAGGCGTTCCGGTGCCTGCGCGAGCGCGGCCTGCTCGCGATCGTGCAAAATGTGCGGCGATGGTGGGACAGCCCATTCCTGGCCGCCTATGAGGAATTGCATGAACAGACCGTGCAGGGCTATCGGCGCGGCACCTTCCCGGCCGGCGGCGGCCGCTATGCCGCAATAGATGCCGCCGGCGAACTGCGTGGGCATCCGCTGGCAAGCGAGGTCCAGGAGCACGCGTTCTATTGGCGAATGCCGATGACGCGCGAGGCATTCGTCAGCTTCAGTTTGTCGTCGACCATCACACAGCGGGCGATCCGGGGGATCGGCGAGACCGCTTATCTCTCCCGCCTTGCAGCGATACTGGATCGCTGCGACAGTTCCGGCGCGTTCGATGTGCCTTACGTCACAAGGCTGGTCGTGGCTCCGAAGGCGTCGCCGTCCGATCGACACGCGATCCGGACCGAAGATCGGAAGACACATACGGCTTCCGCGGTTCGTTGAAACGCGCCGCGACACCTATGCCAGATCGCGTGCTGCGGCACGCGCGAACCAAGGGCCCTTGTCATGACATCGCCGTTCGCGTCGCGGATCGTCCAGATTTCCGATACGCATCTCAGCCGTCGCCGTCCGTTTTTCCATCACAATTGGGAACTGCTGGTCGATCTCCTGGCCGCCGAGGCGTGCGATTTGATCGTCTGCTCGGGTGACATGACGGTCGATGGCGCCGATTTCGAGGAAGAGCTCGCGTTCGCCTCGGAGCAATTCCGCAGGATCAAGCGGGATATCCTCTTCGTACCGGGCAACCATGACATCGGAAACAGCCGGCCTGACGTCAGGGGCAGGGAGAGCGTGATCACGGCCGAGCGGCGCGAGGCCTATATCCGCCATTTCGGCGCAGACTTCTGGATGCGGGAGGTTGGGACGTCGTTGCGCCTCTTGGGCCTGAACTCGATGCTGTTCGGCAGCGGCCTGCCGGCCGAAGCGGAGCAGAACGAGCTTATCCGCGCCGCAGCCGAGCAGGCCGATGGACGTCGCCTCATGATCTTCCAGCACAAGCCGCTTTATCTCGCGAGTGCCGCTGAGGACAAGCCGACGCAAGGCGCGCTTTATCCCGAACATCGCCAGCTCCTGCGCCAGATGCTGTCCTCGCGCGGTGAGGTCACCATCGCCTCGGGGCACATCCATGACTACAAGACCGATGCCTGGGACAATCTCCAGCAAATCTGGGCGCCTTCGACCGCCTTCGTGATCGACGCATCGGGTCTGCTTTACCCGCGATATGGTGTCCGACGCGTGGGTTATCTCCGGCATCTCTTCGAGGGGGATCGACATACACACGAGTTCGTCGAACCCGATTGTTTCATCGGCATTGATCTCGGAAACTGGATGCGTGCACCCGCCGGCTTCCACGCTCGATACGCCAAGGAGCCATTGCGCGGCCTGGTCCTCGAAGGCCGCGCCGCATGTCAAACTGGATAGCGCCAAGCATCCGGGGATGACCTATTCCTTGTGGTTGCAGGATCGGACGGAATTATCCTTAGTTTGCTGGACGAGAGGCGGACGTCGGTCTTAATCTGCAAATCAATCAGCGTCCCAAGCTGGCGGCTTGCTCGGTAGAGTTCGAAGCACAGTTAGATCACGCACAAAAGGCGGCTTTTGGCGGACTATGGAAGCGCCGCCAAGCTGGTTACGCTGCCCGGCGAAAAGAAAACACGGGTTCCGAAATAGTGGGTTTGGCGATGTAGCGGACCCCCGCTACCACGGGCCACGATTTTGTACGCAAAACTACGATCCTCTACGATGTTGTACTCCTGACGGTAGCGGTTCGAGCCCGCTCGCACGGATTGTCTCAGCCGCGAAAAGGCGGCGAACCTTCTGAGAGTCAGATAGATGTCACAAGCGCGGCGTTGCGGGGCGGCCGGCCCCGCAGAAGGGGTCGGCCGAGACAGAAGGGCTCGGACGCAGGGGAAGGCGTTCCTCTTCTGTGTGCCGGCGCAGGTTTGTCACATGTCGCTTCAGCGTTCGCGTGGGCCATAGAAGTTTGCTGAAAAATAGTCGATCAGTTCGGCAGCCTGGGTTCCTTGTCTGAAACGCCGCTGTTCCTCGAAGTCGACGGAAGGGATCATATGGATGAACTGTTGGTCGGCATAGCGTGGCATCACTGCTTCGGGATCAAGCCCACCGGACCACAGGCCCGCTATATTGTTTGCTACTTCAATCGCGGCGCCAATCATGACGTCAGCCAGTTGCACCGCTGGACTCGTCTTAGAATCAACCTGTGTGACCTCGGTGAGCTTGAGCGGGAATTTGAACGACGTAGTTTCGGTTTGGCGAAACTCGATTTCCTGGTCGTGATCGATAAAACGCTGCAGCAGCTCATGGTAAGTGAGCAGATTTTTTGACTGGTCGTGTTCGACGCGATAGGGCCCGTCTGCCATCGCTTCCATTCGGCCGATGAGCGACTGCAACACCACTAGCGCAGCGTCGGTGTTAACGCCGGGCGTCGCGATTGCCGAGAGACATTCGGGTGCGGCGTACTGGGCGAGTGCCCATTTTCGGCCGGATAAGCCCGGTGGTGCGACCGGCAAGTGATTGATTCCTCTCAACCCGTAGCTGTCCCTCAATCAGCGGGTCCCAGGTTCGAGCCCTGGTGCGCCCACCAAGCAAAAAACCTTCTTCTTCAACAAGTTACCAGTATGGTTGCCGAGACCAAAACGGGTCTCGCGCGAGATTCTGACCGCAAACGGTCGCACGCGTGTGACCGTTGATTGTTCTCTGAATGCTCTTATCGGAATCCGGCATGCGAGGGACCATCGAGATGAGTCGCAAGGATCGCCGTCGAATACCATCGTCAGAAGGAAGCGGAGCACCGCGCGCAGCCGAGTGTCCTTGACCAGGAGATTGCTGGAACTGATGGGCCGCTTGCGAAACTACACCCACTGCGCCTAGAAGCGGGATGGGATTAGATTGAATCGATTGAGGATTCCCAATCACATCGGTTCTGATTCAACATGCTGGCCGGGAAGGAGGCCAGCATGGATGGGGCGAGCGTATTCGATCTACGTGAGCGCGTGGTTGGCGCCGTCCGAAATTACTAACCCGATTGAGCAGTTCTTCGCGAAACTCAAGCATTGGCTTCGTAAAGCCGGAAAGCGGACCACCGAGGCCGTCTACGATGCCATTGGTCCGATGCTCGACACCGTCACACCCGCCGAGTGCTCAAACTACTTCAGCAACGCCGGATATGCTCAAACCTGATCTCATCGCGCTCTAGCTGTGGAGCCTCAAGAGGTTGTCCTTGGTGAGATCGAGTCTGCTGATCGGCGGGCGTGGCAATGCGCTTAAAATGGCGAGGCTGCAGCACATGATCGGCTCGCGCGTCACATGATGACCGCGATGAAATATGGAGCGCTCCGATGTTGCAAGCGAAGCTGTCAACAAGCAGGTGTCAATCATGCGTGCGTCGGCCTGACCCGCCCATCTTGGTAAGGCTCGAGCACAGGAAGATCAGCAGCTGCGCTCCGTGAGCGAGAAGGGAACTGACCAAGAATGACAATAGGGCGAGTCACGAGGCGGATTGCCATGCTGAGAGCCTGGCCTTTAATTATAACGCTTGTCGTCGCACAAATGATCGGCGCCTCCATCGCATCGGCGCAGGATGCGGTCACATCCGCGCCCACGGCCTCGGAGCGCAATAACTCCCCGCCGGCGACCGGTGGCGCGCCCCAGGAAAGCGCGACATCCACATCTGACGAGCGGTCGCTTGACAGACCGGCCGGAGCTCAGATGAGTGCCGCCGCTGCTTCCGATCGGCGTGCCGACCTGCCACATGACCTGTCGCCTTGGGGCATGTTCATGGCGGCGGACTGGGTGGTGAAGACCGTGATGATCGGGCTTGCCTTTGCCTCGCTTGTGACCTGGACGGTGCTGCTCGCGAAGGCCATCGAGGTCGCCTGCGCCCGCGCCCGGGCGAGGCGGGCGTTCGACGTCATCATGGCATCTCAAAACCTCGCTGCCGCAGATCATGCACTAGCCAACCGCGGCGGACCTGCCGCGTTCATGGTTCGGTCTGCCGGCGAGGAGATGGCCCAATCGGCGGCGGTCCTGGATTATGCTGGTGACGGCGGTGTCAAGGAGCGCGTCGTTTCCCGGCTTGCCCGCATCGAAGCCCAGGCCGGCGGGCGGCTGACAAGGGGCACGGGGCTGCTCGCCACCATCGGTGCGACCGCGCCGTTCGTTGGTCTGTTCGGGACCGTCTGGGGCATCATGAACTCCTTCATCGGCATCTCGCATACGCAGACCACCAATCTTGCGGTGGTTGCCCCCGGCATCGCCGAAGCGCTACTCGCCACCGCGTTCGGCCTTGTCGCGGCGATCCCGGCTGTTGTCATCTATAATGTGTTCGCTCGTGCCATGACCGGCTATCGGCAATTGCTCGCCGACGCCGCGGCCGGCGTCGAGCGCTTGATCAGCCGCGATCTCGACTTCCGCAAGGTTCCCGCCAATGCAAAGCCGGCGGCGTCTGCGCTGGCAGCGGAGTAGGCGTCATGGCCGGCGGCATTCGTGAGCGCTTCGGTGATGAACTCGAGGACAACCACGACATCAATGTCACGCCATTCATCGACGTGACGCTGGTGCTCCTCATTATCTTCATGGTGGCGGCGCCGCTCGCGACCGTCGATGTCCATGATGATTTGCCGGCGTCAACCGCCAAACCGGCCCCGCGTCCTGACAAGCCCGTCTATCTGTCGCTGAAGGACGACCGCACGCTCAATCTCGGCAACGATCCAGTGACACGGGAGGGGCTGCAGGCAGCGATCGACGCCATCACGCAAGGCGACAAGGATGCACGAATCTTCATGCGGGCGGACAGGACCGTCGACTACCAACATCTGATGGAGGTGATGAACCTCCTGCGGGAGGCCGGCTATCTCAAAATTGCGCTGGTCGGCCTCGAAACGAGACCCACATCAGCCCAATACGATAACGCTCCGGGAATAATCAGCCGACACCGTCGGTGGCAGGTGCGCCGTGAGCTATACAAGCGGATTCGTCACGCGCGACGTCAAGGTTGCAGAGACCTTGCTCTGGACCTGCGCCTTCCTGTTCACACTCGGCCTCCATGCCGGGATCGCCGCCTGGCTGCTCCGGCCGACGTCGGTCGTCGCCGCTGATAGTTCGCCGCCTGCCGCCATCATGATCGAATTGGCCGACACGCCGCAGGCGACAATGACGGAGATGAACGAGATCACCCCAGACCCGAGGTCTACTGAGGAGAGTGTCGCTCAGCTTGAGCAGAAGCAAGAGGAGACGCCCGAGGAGAAACCTCCTGACCCGGTCACCGAACCCGAACCTGAGCCGGTCGAAGAGAAACCCTTATCCCTGGAAAAGGTCGAGGTCCCACTTCCGGCGGCTCAACCAAAACAGGAAAGCCGAAGGAGCAGCCAAGGCCTCGCAAGCAACAGGCGTCGACCCAATCGCACGCCTCGGTTCAAGCACAGGCGCAAGTTCACAGATCAGACCGCTCCGCTGCCGCACAAACGGCATCCGGCGTTTCCTCTGTGTCACCGGCCAATTGGCAATCGCTGCTGATGGCGCATCTCGAACGACGCAAGCGCTATCCACCGAGTACGCAATCGCGTGGTGAGCGTGGTGTCGCTTATGTACGCTTCACCATTGACGACAGGGGCAACGTGCTGTCCGCGAGTCTCGCCCGCTCGTCCGGCTTTGCCGAACTCGATCAGGAGGTGCTCGCCTTGGTTCGCCGCGCGTCGCCGGTGCCGGCGCCACCGGCCGGCGCTAATCGGGCCATCACAGCGCCCGTGCGCTTCAGCAGCCAATAAGCGCAATCATGGAGATGATCGACAACCAGAAGCAATGCATGTTGTCGCAAGCACAAGGCTGTCTCCTGCCAGTCAGCTTTCCAACCGGGACCCACACCTATCCCGCGGCCGGCCTACCGACCATGAGAGGCGACATCCGCATCTGCCAGGTGTCACCCGATCGTGAAAAAACTAACAAAAAGGTCATTTGAGTCGGCGCGAAGTCCGAACAGATACTATAGGTTGTCGCTCGTGCCCCACGGGCGTTCAGAATTTCCCTTTTCCAGAAACGCTGTCACCTCCGAAAGGGGATGGCTTCAGATCAACGTGCCGTCGACCGGGGCGGAAGACACGCGCGTTACGAAACTGGAGGAAACCATGGACGCAATGAGCCTGGATCACGACCATCATAACCACCATCACCATCATGAAAACCAGGAGGAGGTCGCCTTCACGCAGACCAATCTGGTCTCGGATACCCCTGGCGCCGCGCCGACGATCGATCCAAACCTCATCAATCCGTGGGGCGTTGCCCACAGCTCGACCAGTCCTTTTTGGGTCTCGGACAACGGCACGGGCGTGGCGACAATCTATGATGGTGCCGGAATGCCGGCCGGGCCTAAGCTTGTAACGGTCGCCGCGCTCCCGGGCCAGGACCATTCCGATCCCACCGGGCAGGTGTTCAACGGCGGAGGCGGTTTCGACATCAGCAGCGACGGAACGACGGCGTCCTCGCTGTTCATCTTCGCAACTGAGAGCGGCACCATATCCGGTTGGAATCCCAAAGTGGACCCCACAAGCTCGGTCATCGCGGTCGATAAATCGGGCGACGGTGCCGTCTATAAGGGCCTTGCGATCGGCAGCGACGACGACGGCACCTTCCTTTTCGCCGCCAACTTCCACAACGGAACGGTCGATGTCTTCGACCAGAACTTCAAGCAGGTGAACAGCTTCACCGATCGGCATCTGCCGAAGGGCTATGCGCCCTTCAACGTCCAGGTTCTTGATGGCCACTTGTTCGTTACGTTCGCATTGCAGGATGCGGACAAGCATGATGACGTTGCTGGTGCCGGCCACGGCTTTGTGGACGAGTTCGACCTGGAAGGTCACTTGCTCAACAGGGTGGCATCGCGCGGGCCGCTCGATTCTCCGTGGGGCCTTGCGATCGCGCCCTCCAGCTTTGGAGAGTTCGCCAACGATCTTCTTGTCGGGAATTTCGGTGACGGCACGATTAATGCCTTCGATTTGAAGGACGATCATTTTGAGGGCAAGTTGCTTGATGCCAAGGGTACGCCAATCACCATTGGCGATCTCTGGGCCCTCGTTCCCGGCAATGGCAGTGCCAACAGCGATCCCAACAAGATCTACTTTACGGCCGGCGTGGAGAACGAGGCGCATGGCCTGTTTGGCAGCTTGGCGGCGATCCCTGAACCGGATCGATCCACCATGTCGATGCCGGGCTCGCATCCGCACGGCTGAGGGCCGGGCCAGCGCTTACCGATGGCGTTTGGCTTTGCCCGCTGCACGGGTGACTCAAACGAGGACGATGCAGGCTTCCGCCGAGGCTTGAAGCGGCGACAACGCCCGCCTCGCCGAAGCGAATGCCTCGCCCGTTGGGTTGAAGATGGATTGGAAGGGGCCGCTCGTGGAGCTCTTGGGCGGGCAGACTTTCGGCTTGGGCATCCATAGCGCGGGGCTGGTATCCGCAGCCAGTCCTGGCGATGGGTGTCGTGCGGTGAGGAATGGCGCGGCACGCCATAGCAGTGCCGGCGGCGACGAGATCCACCCACGCCTGGCGGCCGCGATGAATGCGGCCAGATTCCATGGCATGGAGCTCGATCCGCGCGAGTTTCCCTGCATCCATGGTGAGCAAATGCCGTCCGCTGCGGCGCTTTCCGCCTGGCTACAGAACGCCGGCATGTGGGCACGAGCGGTGCGGCTGCGATGGCGTCAACTGATGCGGTTGCAGGACGCCGGGCCGGTGGTGCTGTTGTTCACCGATGGTGGCGCCGGATTGTTGGTCGGCGTGAATGCCGAGCACAATGTGGTCATCCTCAGGGATCCTCGCGCTGGCGCGAGCGAGTGCGACATTGCGGTGGACCAGCTGCGACTGGAGCGGGTCTGGTCAGGCGAGGCGGTCCTGCTGCGCGCGCGGCGCGGGCAGCCGGAGACCGACAGACCGTTTGGCCTGAGCTGGCTCGCCGGCCTTGTGCTGCAGGAGAGGCGATCGCTGCGCGATGTGGGGCTTGCGTCGCTGACGCTGAGCTTTCTGACGATCTTTCCGCCATTGCTGGTCATGAACGTGGTGGACAAGGTGCTGACCCACAATAGCTACTCGACGCTCGCGCTGCTCAGTGCGCTGCTCGCCATTGCCGCCGTGTTCGAGGTCCTCCTCGGCTACGCCCGCCGGCTGATCGTTCTCGTCATAGGCATGCGACTTGACGCAAAACTGAACCTGCATGTCTTCAACCGCGTGCTGCGGCTGCCGCTTGACTATTTCGAGCGGCACCCCGCCGGCGAAACGATGCACAAGATTGTGGAAGTGTACAGGGTCCGCGAATTCCTCACCGGCAAGCTGCTGAGCACGTTCCTCGATTTGACGACGCTCATCGTACTGCTGCCATTCCTGTTCTATCTCAACACCTTCCTGGCATCGATGGTTCTGGCCTGCGCGGCGTCGATCATGCTGGTTATTCTTTCTTTCTTGCGGCCGCTGCGACACGTGTTCGGCAGGGTGGTTCGCGCCGAGACCGAGAAGGCATCGGCACTAGGCGAGACCGTTTTCGGCATCAAGACGATAAAATCGCTCGCCCTGGAGCCGCAGCGCAGGGCGCTGTGGGACGCGCGTGTCGCAGATGCCGCGGCGTGGCGCCTCGCCTTCGGCAAGCTGACGAATTGGCCCCAGACGATCGTCGCGCCGATCGAACGCTTCATGTCGGTCGGTATCGTGCTGGTGGGCGCCTACATGGCCCTGACGGACAATACCGGCTATGCGGTCGGTGCGCTGTTCGCCTTCATGATGCTCAGCATGCGCGTCGCCCAGCCGCTCGTCGGGCTGGCGCGTCTGATTGAGGATTACCAGGGGGTTTCAGCCGCGATCGGCGAAGTCGCCTCCGTGCTGAATCGGCCGCCGGAGGCGGAGGCCGCATTTGGCGGGCTGCTGCCGCGATTTGCCGGCGCCATCTCATTCGAGGATGTCACCTTCACCTATGAAGGCACGAAGATTCCTGCGCTCGACCGTGTCACGTTCGAGGTGCCGGCCGGCACGATGCTTGGTATCGTTGGGCGCAGCGGATCCGGCAAATCGACATTGGCGCGGCTGTTGCAAGGGATCAACCGCGACTACAGCGGCTTCCTAAAGATCGACGGCAACGACGTGCGCGAGATCAATCTGCGTCACCTGCGCCAGAGCTTCGGTGTCGTGCTGCAGGAGAACTTTCTGTTCCGCGGCTCGATACGCGACAATATCATCGCCGGACGGCCCGGGTTGACGTTGGACGACGCTGTGCTCGCCGCGCGCCTCGCCGGTGCCGAGGAATTCATCGAGCGCATGCCGAATGGCTACGAGACGCTGATCGAGGAAGGCTCGCCGAACGTTTCAGGCGGACAGCGGCAGCGGATTGCAATTGCGCGCGCACTGATCAACGATCCACGAATCCTGATGCTGGACGAGGCGACCAGTGCGCTGGACCCGGAGAGCGAGGCGCTGCTGAACGCCAGTCTGCTTCGCATCGCACGCGGCCGGACCATGGTGATCATCTCGCATCGCCTGTCGTCGTTGATTGACTGTGATCAGATCCTTGTCCTGGAAAGGGGCAAGATGGTTGACATCGCGCCGCACCGCTTGCTCCTCGAACGCTGCGCCATCTACCGCCAGCTCTGGATGCAACAGAGCCGCCATCTCGACAGCCAAGGGCTACGTCATGCCGCTCTTGCTCACTCGCCGGTCCGGCGCGGCTAGTCCCACGAGCCGATCGGAGGATTCGACGCTTCCGGTGCTCTTGGAATTCCAGTCGCCGACCAAAGCCATCATTGCCGCCCCAGTCCCCGGCGCGGCGCGCGGCACAATCTGGATGATTGGCAGCATGTTCGCCGCATGCATCGCGGCGATGTGGCTGATCCCGATCGACAGGGTTGTGACCGCACAGGGAAAGGTGGTCTCCCAGGCGCCGATGATGGTCGTGCAACCACTGGAAACGTCGATTGTCCGCTCGATCGATGTGACGGAAGGGCAAAGCGTTCATCGGGGCGACATGCTTGCTCGGCTTGATCCTACCTTCGCCGGCGCCGATGTCGGCGCGCTGCAAGCCCAGGTCTACAGCCTGCAGGCCGAGGCGGCGCGCATGCAGGCGGAGGTGGAGGACCGGTCCTTCCAATATTCCGGAGTTGATCCGCCGATGTTGCTGCAGGCTGCGATCCATGCGCAGCGCGAGTCGGAACGGAGGTCAAAGCTGGAGTCGTATCGTCAGAAGATCGATGCCCTGGCATCGACAGCGGCGCGGTCGACCACGGATGTAACGGCCTTCCGCGAGCGGTTGGCCGTCGCGCAAACAGTGGAATCGATGCGCAAGAAATTGGAGGCACTGCAAGTCGGCAGTCAGCTCAACGCCTTGATCGCAACCGACAACCGGCTCGAGATCGAGCGCAGTCTGTCCACTGCGATCAAAACGGGCGAGAGCGCCAAGGCCGAACTCGCCGCCATGATTGCCGAGCGTGACGCCTACGATCAGAATTGGCGCGTCCAGATCGCCCAGGCGCTGTCGGAAGGATCCCGAAAGCTGAGCGATGCCCGGGAATCGCTGAACAAGGCGCGGTTGCGGCGCCAATTGATCGAACTGCACGCCGAACGAGATGCCACGGTGCTGACGGTTGCCAAGGTTTCCGAGGGCTCCGTGCTGCAAACGGGCGAGCAACTGATCACGCTGGTGCCCGTTGATGCCCCTCTTGAGATCGAAGCGAACATTGCAGGGCGTGATAACGGCTTCGTCCACGTCGGTGCCGCGGTGGCGGTCAAGTTCGACACCCTTCCGTCGACACAGTACGGTTTGGCGTACGGAACGGTTCGCACCGTCAGCGCCGACAGCTTCACCGCGCAGGACAGCACGAAGGCCCACTCTGGCTCGGTTCCTGTGAACCCCGCCAACACCGAGCCCTTCTACCGTTCGCGCATCACCCTCGACCGGTTGATGCTCCACGACTTGCCGGCTGGCTTTCACATTATGCCCGGCATGCCGGTTGCTGCCGACATCAAGGTCGGCAAGCGCACTGTCATGGCTTACCTCCTTGGCCGAATTCTACCAGTGATGTCGGAGGGAATGCGCGAGCCATGAGATGCACCGGCAAAGTGACCACGAGCCGCAAGAATGCACGTACAACGCGGTTGAGTTTTCTCGATCGTATCATCAGCCTGCTGTCGGCATCGGCAGCACTGCGGCGCGCAATCCACCTGAGCAAGCAGTCCCGCGTGACGCAGGCCTTCATGCTGTTCGCCCGTGCCGCCGGCGCTGGCATCGCAGAGGCCGAATACCGGGTCGGCCGCTGCTATCTGGAAGGTTCGGGCGTCCCGGTCAGCCTCACAGAGAGCGTGCGTTGGCTCGCGCGTGCCGCGGCTCAGGACCATGTTGAGGCCCAGTGGTTGCTCGCCGCGCTGCACGTCCACGGCTCTGGCACCTCAGGGAACCGGCAGGCTGTTGCAGGCAACTCGAGCGTGGCAGGCCTGTTCTCAGGCGAGATGGCGCTAGAACCCGATTTTGTGGCGGCGGAGAAATGGGCGCGGCGGGCAGCCGAGCACGGCTCCGCAGACGGACAGGCTGTGCTTGCCTACATCCTGACCTCCGGCCCGGAATCGATGCGCAACCTGGAGGAGGCGCGCCGGTGGTCTCAGCGCGCCGCCGAAGCCGGTTGTCCTCAGGGCGCGCTGGGATACGCACAGTCGCTGGCGCGATCGGTCACCGATGACGAAGGGCGGCGCAAGGTGGTCGAAAATCTCCGGCGTGCGGCACAGGCAGGGTTGGTACCGGCGATTTATCTGCTTGGTGTGATGACTGAACGCGGGGTTGGAGCGGAACGCGACCTCGCGGTCGCGGCCGAGCTCTACCGGCAGGCGGCCGTCAAGGGCTATCGCTCCGGCCAGGCGAGCTGGGGACGCGCACTGATGTGCGGGCTTGGAGTCAAACCAAACCTGGCAGAAGGCGAGTCGTGGCTGCGCAGGGCGGGGTTGGCCGGTGATCCGGACGCGGCGGCGCTTGTCGGCGACTTATATGTCAGGGGCGGATCGTTGCCGCCCAACTACGCAGAGGCGGCGATCTGGTTCCGCCGTGCGGCAGAGGCCGGCCACCACACGGCGGCGCGGGCGCTTGGCTTGCTTTATCTGACCGGCGCCGGGGTGGCGCGCGATCCGAGAGAGGCGGCGAACTGGCTCCGGATCTCCGCTGACGCCGGCGATCTGCAGGCCCGGGTGGATCTCGCCAACCTTCTCCTGCGAGGTGTCGGTGATGGCGACCCCGAAGACCTGGCTAAGGCGCGCCATTGGCTCGAGCAGGCAGCTGCGGCCGGCGATCTGGTGGCGGCACTCAACTACGGGCTCTGTCTGGCGGCGGGCGTTGGCGTTGAGCGGGACGAGCGGCAGGCGACCCAGTATCTGCGCCGAGCGGCTGACGAAGTTGCGAGCGCGCAGTACTGGTATGGCCGCATGCTTGTCGATGGACGTGGTGTCGAGGCAAACGCCGAAGCAGGCCGCGCGTGGATTTCGCGCGCCGCCGCGGTCGGCATCGCGGACGCCGAAGCGGCGCTGGCGGAGATGATGGTGAACGGCCGGGGTGGCCCGCGCGATCCTCTCGCGGCAACGGCGTTGTTCGAGAAGGCTGCCGGCAAGGGTCATGTCGGCGCCATGTTCGCCCTAGGCTTGCTGAGTGGCGGTGGCTATGACGTGCCGACCGACCGCACGGTCGCGCAGCACTGGTTCCGAGCGGCCGCTGAGCGGGGGCATGCGGAAGCTCAGAAAATGCTGGGTCGATATTTAGCGCGCGGGCTGGCGGGCGAACGCGATCCGGAAGCGGCACGTCTATGGCTAGGGCGTGCGGCAGCGCAGGGGCTGGCGGACGCAGAGCTCGATCTCGCATCCATTCGCCCCATGCTGCCGACGCAACCATGCGAACGGGCACGTCATGTCACCGATCTCGCGGATCTCTGATGCAGCTTTAAACAGTCTGCGACTGAAAAATCGATATGCGCCCTATTGGTATTATTATACTATCGCAGCGGCAATACACCGAGTGCACCGCGCCACCATTGATCGACTGAGCGCCTAGCCAAGCGTCTAGCACTAACAGCTCGCCCTTTCAACCAAAGCTGCGACGGCACACTCGATCCAATTGTAAGGCTGAACGCGTGAACCGGACCGCGGCTACCGCGAATGGTCAGGCTTCGTACCCACTCGATCCCGCCAATGTCCTAAATGATCGGTCGTCTCCAAGTGCCTGCGGAATTGTCCATCAGCGGCGGTGTTAGTGCATTGACGTCTCAATGCGACCGACACGATCCCGAAGCCCGGAACCCGCGGTGGAGGTGATGTCATGCCGAACTGCACGCGTCGTGTTCTCGTCATCGAGGATGATTGGTGGACTGCCAGGGAGCTTGGTAGCTGCCTGGGTGCCGCTGGCTATGACGTCTCAATCGCGACTGATGGCGAGAAAGGGCTGCGCCTTGGCCGCGCCGCCGAATATCTCGTCATGACCGTCGATCGCATTTTGCCGGACATTGATGGGATCGAAGTCATCCGGCGCCTCAGGCAAGACGGAATCGGGACTCCCGCATTGATCATCAGTGTGCTCGGTGAAGTTTCTGATCGCGTGGACGGTCTGCGTGCAGGCGCCGACGACTACCTCGTGAAGCCGTTCGCCTGCGCAGAAATGCTTGCTCGTGTTGATGCGCTGTCTCGGCGTGGCACCTCAGTTCGCCAGGAAACCGTGCTGCGGGTCGGCGATCTGGAGATGGACCTCGTGGCTCGAACCGCGTCCCGGGCCGGCCGACAGATCGGGCTAAGGCCCCGGGAATTCAGACTCTTGGAGTATCTTGCTCGCCATACCGGTGAAGTCATCACTCGAAGTCTGCTGCTGCAGCACGTCTGGGGTCTGCATTTCGATCCTGCGACGAATCTTATTGATGTCTACGTCGGACGTCTGCGAAGAAAGATCGATAGCGAACAAGCCTATCCAATCATTCATACAGTTCGCGGTGTGGGATTCTGTGTCCGGCCCTCTGCTTGAGACTTCACAGTTGGGTCTCGGACCGAGGTCGAGGTGTACGACCTACACCAGCCTTTTCACGCGCGATCTCGTGGCGCAGCACTTCGATACCTGGAATATCTGAAGGGCGGTGAAAGAAACTCGCGCTCAAAGCCGTTTGCTTTGTCCACGAACGTCAATCGAGCGCTGGATGGCACTACGCGGATCGCGCCACTGGATGCTTCAGCGTCTCCAACGAGCACAGAAAGACTTAGCCCGAGCCCGCGAGCAATCTTGCTCGCGATCGGAATAGTTCGGCTTTTTTCCTCTTTCAGCTTTCGACAGCCTCGCGCGGCTGACGATCCGCGCGGCCGGATCGCACTTGATTTCGCGATTCCCGGGAAGATTTCCGAATTTAAAGCTGCCACTTCTTCGGATCGCTGTAAGCGTCCAATGCACTCTTGGCGGCAGCCTTCAGAAAGTTTTGGTCGTTCGAGACAACGTAGGCGGTCGCGCCGATGTCTCGCAACGCCGCAGCGTCCTCCAGGCTTGACACTAGCACCATCATCGGCATCCTCGCGGCATTGGCCGCCGCGGCAATCCTTGCGACCGCCTTTTTCATTCCCGTGGCGCCCATCGACGCAGTCAGATCACCCCTTCCGATGAAGAAAGCATCGAGCCCACTTTGCGACGCGATGGCGTCGATTTCGTCCAGTGCGGCTTCATCCTCGATCATCGCTATACAGGCGACCCGGGCATCCTGTTCGTCCATGTGATCAGACATGGAGGCACCGCCAAATCGGCCCGCTCGGGTCGTGTTCGAAAAGCCTCGGCTTCCCCCGCGATAGCGACAGGCTTGAGCGATCGCCTTCGCCTTGGCCAATGAATCGCAATGGGGAAGGAGGACGCCGGTGGCACCGCAGTCTAGAACAGACAATATGCTGGCGGCTGTTGGCTCCGAAATCCGCACAAGCGCAGCCGTTCCACTCGCTCTGGCAGCAAGACAAGCCAGATCAATCGTGCCGCGGTCGAAGGGGGCATGTTCCTGATCGACAATGACGAAGTCGTAGCCGACGTCACCGATAATCTCGATCGCGTGACTCGTCGGCGTCTTGATGAATGTTCCGAGAACATGCTCACCCTTTCGAAGCCTTGAGCGAAACTCCGTGACTGGCGAACGCAGGCTGGCCATGTTTTCTTCCTCTCGCAAAAAAGCAACTTCGTTCGGCGCCCAATCAGCCGGCAGGTCGGCATCGCTTGGGCGGCCTTTGGAATTGTGGCGCTCGGTTGGACGACGACCGTAAGGCTCCGGACGTTTGTTCTGGAGCGCTTTCGACAGTGATTTCATCAAATGAAACTCGGTTTTGCAGGCCCGGGCGCCGCGGGCCGGTTGTCCGGCTTCGGACCTGAAATGGACCCGCGGAGCGGGACCGCTTGAACCGGTTTGTTAGTTGGAAACTGACCGCTCCTGATCCCTTTCTAT
>NZ_JBEGDB010000123.1:0-23159 GCF_043638955.1 Bradyrhizobium sp. 31Argb
AAGGCTTCCTCCTAAAAGAAAGCCTTGAATCACGTTCAATCTGATTTGAGAATCCCAAGAGTCCACACGGCCTAGAGTATTTTCGGTTCTGATTGAATCAGAACCGAAGCTCTAGATTCTTGTTTTGACGCGTTTTCCTCACGCGAACCGGTGTCCACTTCGCTCGAAAACGCTCTAATAGCGACCGCCTTCACAGGCCGAGATCGTCCGGCACATTGCCGAATTTCCGCAGCAGGTGCGCATCGCCGAATTCGCCGATCATGGGATCGCCGGTGCGGCTGAAAGCGACCGCGCCGATGCTGCCCGGCATCCGCGACATCATCTCGGCGCGCCGCAACGCGGTCGCGGCGCTCTGGCACTCCTCGGCATTGCCCGCGACCAATTCACCGCTGTCGTCCCGCACGAAAGGCAGCGCAACGTAATAGGTGATATCGGCCATCGGCGTGCTCCTTACCTACGCGGCGTCGTTCTTTGCCTGCGCGAAACAGGTCGCGAGCGCGTCCTGCAATTCCGCGACCTCGGTCTCGAGGAATTCGTTGGCCATGATCAGCGCCTTGATGGTGCTGCGCAGATTGCCGTCGCACATCGCGATCGCCTGATCGCAGGCCACCTCGTAGCGGTTGTTGTCGGAGAACACTGACGGCATGGGCATGGCGATAATCCTTCCGGTTCTGGCTGGCGGCAGCGGTAATGTTCTTATTTTGTTCTAGTGGAGTCAAGAGGGCGGAAGCGCCTCGCGGGCGGCTTGTGACCGATCGCGCCAAGCGCCTGTGGATGTCTGCCTGTGGATGTCGGGGACAGCTAGTCAACATGCGCTGACAGCAAAGCCAGGCGCAAATTCTCTCGTCTCGTTATTCCGGGGCGCGCAAAGCGCGAGCCCGGAATCCATTTCACCACTTGCACGCGCGGCCCGATGGATTCTCGTCCTTCGGACGCCCCGGAATGACGAAGTGGAGAAAACCAACACGTCACGCGATGATGTCGGGCGTGATCTGATCCTCGATGAAGGCGATGCGATCGCGCAAGTGCAGCTTGCGCTTCTTGAGCCGCTGGACCATCAGCAGATCCGGAGCTGGCGACTGATGCAGCGCGTCGATGGCCGCGTCGAGATCGCGGTGCTCCTGCTGCAGCCGTGCAAGCTCTGCGTGGAGTTCGCGCTCATCTTCGTCGGTCATGGCTGTGCACTAAAAAATAAGCACGGTGAGGTTGTGGACGGATCGCTCGGTATCCGCGTGCCGAAATATCCTCCCTCCACGCTCGCCGCGCAAGTTAAGACGGTTCCATACGCACGTTCTGTTACAGATAAATTCGAAAATGTCGCAGCGCTGATTCGCAATCCCCGTCGACAGATAGTCTGGCTGGTGTACACTTTGTTGTCCTGATCGAAATTGAGGTTAACCTGCCGAGGAGATTTCGTAATGGCGATACAGGCGCATCTGGTCGAACTGGAACGCAAGCACAAAATTCTCGAAAGCGAACTACACGAAGCGCTCCTGCACCTATCTACAGACGATCTGCAAATCACCGAACTCAAGCGCCGCAAATTGATGGTCAAGGACGAGATCGAACGGTTGAAACAATCCGTCGGCGAGACCTTCCACTAGCCAGTCCCCCGGTAACATATCGCAACGTACACCACTTCAGGCCGGATGGGCGCCGAAGCGCTCATCCGTGGCAGATGTTGCGACTGCTCACACGAATTCGCCGACGTAATCGGCGATCGCGAGCGACGACGTCAGGCCGGGCGATTCGATACCAAACAGATTGATCAATCCAGTGACGCCGTGATCGCGCGGCCCCTGGATCAGGAAATCCTGCGTCGCCACCGCCGGCGGGACAATCTTCGGCCGGATCCCGGAATAACTTGGCATCAGCGCCCCGTCCGGCAGTCCGGGCCAATATTTGCGGATTGCCGGATAGAAGCGGTCCGCGCGCGCCGGATCGACGGCGTAGTCGATGCTCTCCACCCATTCCACATCCGGGCCGAAGCGGGCCTGCCCGGCCATGTCCAGGGTGAGGTGCACGCCGAGCCCGCCGGGCTCGGGCACCGGGTAGATCAGCCGCGAAAACGGCGCCCGCGCGCTGCAACTGAAATAGTTTCCCTTGGCGAGATAGGCGCATGGGATCAATTCGAGCGGCATGCCCTCGATGCCGCGCGCGACCGCCGGCGCCCCGAGCCCTGCGGCATTGACCAGCAGGTCGCATGCCAGCGTCATCGGTGCCTCGCCGCCGGCCTCGATCTCGATCCGGCCGGCGGCCGCCTTGGCGCGGAGCAGCGGGGTATGGAACGCGAATGCCGCGCCGGCGGCCTCCGCATCGCCCCTCAGCGCCAGCATATAGGCGTGGCTGTCGATGATCCCGGTGGACGGCGACAGCAGCGCGGCGTCGCAATTCAACGCTGGCTCCATCGCGCGGGCGGCTTCGCCCGAAAGCAGCTCCATGTCGAGTACGCCATTGGCCTCGGCATGGGCGCGGATCGATTGCAGCTTTTCGGTCTCTTTCGGCGTGGTCGCGACGATCAGCTTGCCGCAATTGCGATAGGGGACGCCGTGCTCCTTGCAATAGCGGTAAAGCGAATGCTTGCCGCTGACGCACATCCGCGCCATCAGGCTGCCGGCCCGGTAGTAGATGCCGGCATGGATCACCTCGCTGTTACGCGAGGAGGTCACGGTGCCGATCCCCTCGGCGGCTTCCAGCACGATCACCTCGCGCCCTGCTTGCGCGAGGCGGCGTGCGACGGCAAGCCCGATCACACCCGCTCCGATGACGACGCAATCAACTCTGTCCATGGATCCTTCAAGTCCGGGAATCGGCGCGAATAGGGTTCTGCTTGTTGTTGTCCATCCGAGCCTTGGTAGCAACGCCCCGGATGGCCTCGAAATAGGCCTCGTGGCGCACCGGCATTAGTGCGGCATTAATCATGTCAGGGCAATTGCCCTAAATTAAGTCACATTTTGCGGTTGCATCGCGCGGCGTTTACCCGATCCAAACTGCCAAGGCCAGACACTGTAATGCGGAAATCCGCAAGGTGACGGAATGGCTGGCAAGAAAGGGCAGGCAGGCGGGAGGAATCTGATTCCGGCGCTCGTCGTCGTGTGCCTTGTCGCCGCCATTGCGTCGGCCGGACTGGCTCTCGCTGCGTCAGCCGGCTTTGTCCCATCGAGCGATATCGGTTCGCTTGCGCCCGACCTGGTCTGGGAGCTCCTGATCGGCGGCACCGTCGTCGCCTCCTTCCTGGGCGCGGTCACGCTCTCGGTGCTTTCGGCGCTGCGAAGGGTGCAGCGCGTACAACTCCGGCGCAATGCCTTCGTCAGCTCCGCCCTCAACCATCTGAACCAGGGCGTGGTGATGACCGATGCGCAAAAGCGGATCGTGTTCTGCAACGATCGCTATCTCGAGATCTATGGCCTGTCGCGCTCCGACATACCGCGCAACATGACCGGGCCCGAACTGCTGAAAATGCGCTACCGGCGCGGCTTGATGGATGTCACGCCTGCGGAGTTCTATATCCGGGCCGCCAACCCCGAGGGGATGGTGACGGAATTGCCCAACGGCAAGTCGGTCGTGGTCCGGCATTTCGGGCTGCCCAATGGCGGATCGATCGCGACGCACGAAGACTGCACCGGCCAGCGGCAACTGTCGCGCAAGCTCGCGTCCACCACCCAATTCCTGGAATCGGTGCTCGACAACGTACCAGTCTGCGTGGCCGCGAAAAACATCGAGGACGGCCGTTACATCTTCGCGAACCGCGCCTTCGAGCGGTTCTCGCGCTTCTCGCGCGATCGCATCGTCGGCAACCGCGCCGACGAGATCTTTAGTCCCGAGACCGCCGCCAGCATCGCGGCCGCGGACAAGGCGGCGCTGGAGGCGCCGGAAGGCTTTTTCCGCAACGAGTTCTGGGTCGAGCGTGGCTCGGAGCGGCGCATTCTCGCCTCCAACCGCGTGATCGCGCGCAACGAGAACGGCGAGCCGGAATTCCTGATCGCGCTGTTCGATGACGTCACCGACCGCCGTTCGCTGTCGCGGGAATTGGAGAACGCCAAGAAGTTCCTCGAGCTCGTGGTCGACAACATTCCGGTCTCGCTGATCGTCGAACGCGTCAGCGACGGCCGATATTTGCTCGCCAACCGTTCGGCCGAGACCATCCTCAACCGCCGGCGCGAGGATGCCACCGGGCTGACGGCAACGGACATCTTCAATCCGCGCGAGGCCAAGCTGATCATCGCGCGCGACGAGGCCGCGATCAAGAAACGCGGCCTGCTGACCGAGGAGCATCCGATCTCGACCAAGGACGGCTTGCGGCTGTTCCTGACCCGCCGCATGACCGTGCTCGACGAGCATGGCGAGCCGCAATACCTGATCAAGACGCATGAGGACGTCACCGACCGGCGCCAGACAGAATCGCGCATGGCCCACATGGCCTATCACGACGGTTTGACCGATTTGCCGAACCGCGCCGCTTTCCTGCAGGCGCTGGCGCAGATGATCGAGGCCTGCGGCGGCACCGACGAGGAATTCGCCGTGCTTTGCGTCGACCTCGATGGCCTGAAAGAGATCAACGACGTGTTTGGCCATGCGATCGGCGACAAATTGCTGATCGAAGTGGCCCGGCGCCTGCAGACCTCGGCGTGCGGCGGCGTGGTCGCACGCCTCTCCGGCGACGAGTTCGGCCTGATCATCGACGGCAAGCAGCCGGCCGCCGGCATCGTCCTGGCCGAGCAGGTGGCGGAGGCGCTCGCCCAGGAATTCCTAATCGACGGCAAATCGGTCCGCACCGGCGTCACCGCCGGCATCTCGGTATTCCCGCACAATGGCGCGGATGCCGCCTCGCTGCTCGCCAATGCCGGCGCGGCGCTGTTCCGCGCGAAGGCGAAATCGCGGGGCACGATTTCGATCTACGAGCCGGAAATGGACCAGCAGATCCGCGACCGGCGCGTGCTGCATCAGGACCTCTCCGCCGCGATCAGGAACGGCGAATTGTCGCTCTACTACCAGCCGCTGGCTGCGGCGGGCGCTACGGTGGCCGAGAGCGCGGTGATCGGTTTCGAGGCCCTGGCGCGCTGGCAGCATCCGGTGCGCGGCTTCGTCTCGCCGGCGGATTTCATTCCGCTTGCGGAAGAAGGCGGCCTGATCGTCGAGATGGGCGAATGGATCCTGCGCGAGGCCTGCCGCGAGGCGGCCTCCTGGAAGCAGCCGCTGCAGATCGCGGTCAACCTCTCGCCGGCGCAGTTCATGCACGGCGATCTGGTCGGTCTCGTGCATTCGATCCTGCTCGAAACCGGCTTGCGGCCAGACAGGCTCGAGCTCGAAATCACCGAGGGCGTGCTGATCGAGGATTTCGATCGCGGCCTGGCGCTGCTCAGGCGGCTGAAGGCGCTCGGCGTGCGCATCTCGATGGACGATTTCGGCAGCGGCTACTCCTCGCTGAGCTATCTGCAGGCGTTCCCCTTCGACAAGATCAAGATCGACCGCGCCTTCGTCATCAATCTCGGCCGCAACCCGCAATCGGCGGCGATCGTCCGCGCCGTCATCGATCTCGGTCACGGCCTGCAGATGTCGATCGTCGCCGAGGGCGTGGAAACCGAGGAGCAGCTCGGCTTCCTGGCAAAGGAGGGGTGCGACGCGGTGCAGGGCTATCTGATCGGCAAGCCGGCGCCGGTCGGCCAGTATGCGGCGTTGGTCGGCAACGGCGGCAATGTCGTGGAGCTGGTCCGCAAGACCGGGTAGGTCTTGTTGGACGGGTTTTCTTCACCCGAGCCTGTATCTCCTTCACGTGAGAACGCTATGACCTTCCGGCATGGCGGATTACGATCTCGCGATCATCGGCGGCGGCTTGAACGGTGTCAGCATTGCGCGCGACGCTGTGGGACGCGGCCTGCGCGTGGTCCTGCTGGAGCAGGGCGATCTCGGCGGCGGCGCCTCCTCGGCCTCGCCGCGGCTGATCCATGGCGACCTCGCTGGCTTGCAACGCTGCAATTTCTTCCGCGTCCGCGCCGCGCTGAAGGAGCGTGAGGTCTGGCTCAGGATCGCGCCGCATCTGGTGCGGCCGATGCGCTTTGCGATTCCCGCCCTTGCCGAGGAGCGCCCGGAATGGCAGTTGCGCTCATGGCTGCTGCTCTACGACCGGTTGGCATCGCGCACCGGTCTTCCGGCATCGACGACCGTCGACATCTCGCACCATCCGATCGGCGACGCGCTGAAGCGGCCGTTCGGCATCGCCTTTGAATATTCGGATTGCGTGGTCGATGACAGCAGGCTCGTGGCCCTGCTGGCGCTCGATGCGGCCGAGCGGGGCGCCGCCATCCATACCGGCGCCCGCGTCGCCCGCGGCGAGCGCGGCGAAACCTGGCGGCTGATCGCGATCGATCGCGGCTATCGCCGGGTGATCACCGCGCGCTCGCTGGTCAACGCGAGCGGTGCCTGGACGGCCTCTGTCGCCGAAACCGTGCTGCGCGTTCCAACCCTCGCGCTTTCGATGGTGCAGATGAGCCAGATCGTGGTCCGGCGGCTGTTCGACAACGACAATGTCTACGTGTTCCAGAACGGCGATGGACGGCTGATCTTCGCCAGCCCCTATGCCGGCGATTTCACGCTGATCGGGACGGTCTCGCGACCGTTCAAGGGCGATCCCGCCATCGTTGCGATGAGCGCAACGGATATCACCTACCTCTGTGAGGCGGCCAACCGCTATTTCCGCCAGCGGATCGAGCCCGTCGACGTGGTGCGGCCGATCTCCGGCGCCAATATGGCGATAGGCGCGGCGGGCGGCCGGTTGCGGGACGGCGGGATGAAGTTTGATTTCAAGCGCGGCAAGGCGCCGCTGATCACTGTCTTCGGCGGTGACGTCACCACCTCGCGGCTGCGCGCGGAAAAGGCTGTCTCCGAACTGAGGCGGTTCTATCCGATGTCGCCGCGCTGGACCGCCAAGGCGCAGCTGCCGGGCGGCGATTTTGCCTTTGGCCGGTTCGAGACCGAGGTCGATATCATCAGGGATCGCTGGCGTTTCCTGAGCGAGCAAGAGGCGAGGCGGCTGCTTGGTGCCTACGGGTTGAGGGTTGAAGCGATCTTTGGGAATGCCAAGGCGAAATCCGACCTCGGTCCCTCCTTTGGGCCGGAGCTGACCGGCGCCGAGGTGCGCTATCTGATGGCAAGAGAGTGGGCGCGGTTCCCGGACGATATCTTGTGACGCCGCTCCAAGCTCGGCCTGACCATGCCGCCGGCGGATCGCGACGCGCTCGCAGCGCTCATGGCGAACGCGGCTTTGAACTAGGTGTATGTCCATAAAGCGAGACATGCCCGCCGGCATGGGCGTGCTGTCGTCGCGGCCGCTTAGGCCAGTCTTAACCATCGGACGCCTTTTGCTTTTTTGCCGAAGACCTCCCGCGGTAGTCTTGCAATTGATCAGTGGGGAGGATGCCATGGATCAGCGGGATTGGAGCCGTGTCGAGCAGGAACTCGGCGAGCTGGTGCCAAAGGTGAACGCGTCCCTGGACCAGCAGCCTGCTCCAGCGCAGAGCAGTTTGGCAAATAGGGACTCGACGGAGGCAATCCTCGAGCAGATCGCCAAGGCCCTCGAAAGCGACGGAATCGTCGGCAGGAAAAGCCCCTGAACTTCGACTTCCGACTCGATCTGATGTGTGCGAGCGACCAGACGACTCGGCGCGCCCTGGCAATGCCAGCTTCTGAAAAGGATCAAAGCGGACGTTCGTAAACGTTCGCTTCTGACGCGCCTCTGCGCCAATCTGTCCCGTCTTTCGCCCCTGGCCGAGGTCGGACGATGCGATACCCTGATGAAAAATTCAGGGAGGGAGCCATGTCAGCGAAACTTGATCGCCGTCACTTCATTGCTGCCGGTACGACAGCGGCGGCGATGCCGTTCCTCTTGCGCAGGGCCGCCGCGCAGGAGGCGTGGCCGTCGCGGCAAATCCGTATGATCTGCAGCTATCCGGCGGGTGGGCAGACCGACCTGCTCGCGCGCGCATTCGGCGAATTCATCTCCAGGCAGGTGGGAAAGACTGTCGTCATAGAGAACAGAGCGGGGGCCTCGGGCTCCATAGGCGCCGCGGAAGTCACGCGCGCGGACCCAGATGGCCACACGATCCTGTGCTCCATCTCGACCACCTACGTGATGAACAGAGTGATGATGAAGAACCCCGGCTACGACATGGACAACGACCTGACGCTCGTCAGCATTATCCCGGGTGCTGGGCTGCTGCTGGTCGCAAGCCCGAAGGCTGGCGTCAAGACGTTGGATGAATTCGTCGCTTTCGCGCGCAAGAGCGGCAAGGTGAACTTCGGCACCTATAGCGCGGGCTCGGCCCCGCACATGACGATCAATGAGCTCAACAAACAATATGGTCTCAACATCGAGCCGATCCACTACCGAGGCGAAGCGCCAATGTGGACGGGGCTGGCGGAAGGCACGCTCGATGTCGCGATGGGCAGCTACACCGCCGCGCAATCCGTCCTGCAGAGTCATCGCGGAGTTGTGTTCGCGGTGCATTCGAAGAAGGTCGACGCGATCCCGAACGTCAAGACTTTACCTGAGCAAGGCGCGAGAGCGAAATTCTTCACGGTGAGCGGGTTCACGGGCTGGGCGTTGCCGAAGGCGACGCCACAGCCGATCGTCGATCGGTTGGCGGAACTCTGCGTGGCAGCCAATAGCGATTCGAAAGTGAAGGAAGTTCTCAGCACTTTCGTGCTCGAACCAGCGCTCGGCTTCAAGGACAGCAACGCTTTGTATCAGCGGGAATTGCCGGTTTGGATGGAGAGCGCGCAAGCGCTCGGCTTGGAACCATCCTAGACTAAACCGGAGATCTTCTGGCCGACAGGCCAGCCCGCAACTCGGACCGAAGAAGCCCCATCGTCGTTCGCGGCTTTTTGTTGAAGAGGCAGCAAAGAGAATGTCCGGATTTGGCCCGACGCGGACCTCACGGCATATCCGCTGTTGCGCCGCTCTCGGAGGCGAGCGTGCTGAAGAGTACATCGCCCGGGTGCCATCGTTGGATCAACCGATCGCCTGAGAGCGCGACGTCACCATTGGCGCTATCCCACGAGTGACCTATTGCCGGCAAACAACCTGGATCGAGTTATTCGAGCTGTACGCGGATACACCAGGCCCCGCCAAAGGCAGATACTTTCTTGAGGGCGAGCCCCTTGAATACTCCGAGTTGACATCCAAGTACCATCCATACGGATGTCATATGGATGGAAAAAGCTATGTCGAACAATGTCCGCGAACTCCGGCCGAAGCAGCCAGATAGCGAGAAAATCACGATCAATCTGGGTTATGTCGACCTTGGGCAGGTCGACCTCATGGTCCAGGAAGGGTTCTACTCGAACCGAACCGATTTCATTCGCACAGCCATCCGCAACCAACTCGAACGTCATGCGGATGTGGTCAAACAGTCGACTGCTCGGAAAAGCCTGGACCTCGGTCTACGGAATTACAGCCGTGAGGATCTCGAAACGGTCCGACGCGCCGGCGAGATGCTGCACATCAATGTTCTGGGCCTTGCGACAATCGCCCAAGACGTCACACCCGAGCTTGCTCGCGCCACGATTGCTTCGGTCTCCGTGCTTGGCGCTCTCCATGCCACTCCGGCGGTCAAAGCCGCGCTCACCGACAGGACGCGGTGATGGCGATGCTCAGACAGGACATCATTCGCGAAGCCACACGTCTCACGCGCGCGGGCCGACTCGTCGAGGCGACGGCACTTCTCCAGCAAATGCTTTGCGGTGAACGAGCGCCGGATGCGACATTCCGCACCGACCCCATCGCCCTCCCAGGAGGTGCACCGTTAATTATAGATGCGAAAGCAAATTGGGTTGAAGAAACGGAGAGCCCGCAGTCAGCGCGGAGCACATCCGCTCAACCGCGCAAGGTCCGCGCGTCGTCAAATCGCACAAACAGTTTCGTTGGGCTCCCATTGCGGCGCGCAATAAAGCGCGCTCCGCCGTCCATGCGCGACATCGTGCCGGAGGGCGCGAGATTTATCGACGGCAGCTATAGCAATCCTGCGGGAAGTCGTGCCTACAGGCTCTTCATTCCGAGCCGGTATCACGGGCAGCCCATTCCGTTGATCGTCATGCTCCACGGTTGCACCCAGTCGCCAGAAGATTTCGCCGCCGGCACGAGAATGAATTTCATCGCAGAAGCACAACCTTGCTTTGTGGTCTATCCCGCGCAGCGTAGCGAAGCAAATCACGCGAAATGCTGGAATTGGTTTCGCACAACCGACCAGCAGCGTGGCACAGGGGAGCCCTCGCTTATCGCGGGGATCACGCGCCAAATCATGCGGGAGTACTCAGTTGATCAAATGCGTGTCTACGTGGCTGGATTATCAGCCGGAGCGGCCGCAGCGGTCATCATGGGAGCAACATATAACGATCTATATGCGGCCGTGGGTGTACATTCTGGCCTTGCATGTGGTGCCGCCACCGACCTTCCCTCTGCGCTCCTCGCCATGCGACAAGGCGGCGGCTTTAACCATCGGACGGGTTCGACCGACCCTGTTCCGACCATTGTTTTTCACGGCGATCGCGACAGTACAGTGCACCCAAAGAACGGCGATCAAGTTATTGAGCAGTTCATCAATGCGGTGAGCACGGAAAGAAACGTTCATCGTGGGCAGGTGGCTGGAGGTCACGCCTATACTCGCACCGTCCATAGCGACGCCAGAGGGCGCCACGTCCTTGAGCACTGGAGCATCCACGGAGCCGGACACGCATGGTCGGGGGGAAGCTCCGCGGGCTCCTACACTGATCCGCGAGGACCGGACGCAACAAGAGAAATGCTGCGTTTTTTCCTCGAGCATTCGCTGCCGTAATATTGACAGATCAGAGATAGTCCGTTTCTGGCCCTAATGCGAAGTACGGCGTAGCTCTGAAATCGTCTGCTTATCGGGGTAGACTGGAAGACACGGACCGCCCCTTAAACCCGGCGCTTTCGATCCACAATGGATTTACTTCGGAAGCGCCGAATGACGAGGTTGGCGGCCTCACGGAATATGTCCGGGGCAAGCTGCGAGCAGCCCACAAAGCCGAAAACGATAGACGGAAAGTAAGAGGCTCCAATGCTGCGGCAGCCTATAACCGGTCTCTGCTCGACAGTCAGATATTTCCAAATACGGCGGAACGTTGGTCCATGCCATAGGTTTTCTCAACGGAGACGGAATCTTCACGAGGAGTGGGACAGTCACCATCGCGACCAGGCGGCGTAACGCCCGCCTAGTCGCGGTTCAACCGTATCCTTCATCGCGAGTGAACCACAATGAATAGGCGCAAGCCCACCTATTTCCGTAATGCGTTGGATTTGAGAGATAAAGTCCAGGTCAAGGTCTTGCGCAAGCGCCTCAAGCTCTCGGACGAACAGTTCGCCAGTATAGTTCGGAAGTCTGGAAATTCGATTTCGGCCATCACGAAGGAGGCCACTCGCGCCACTTCAGCGAACCCGAGCGAACCGCCAGCAGTTGCCGTTTTTGTTACTGTTTAGTCGCGGCACAAGATAATCCCAATCCTGACGCCGAACCAGGAAGACGCGAGGCGTCTTGACTGTAGGAGGAGTTAACCTGGATCAATTCACGAGGATCCCAATCCACCTGTGGCCCAAAGCCCACGTGCTGAAGGCCGGTCGGGATGTCTGCTTCGGAGTATAGTGCGGATATCGCCAAGTCCATGGGTTCCGGATTTACAATTACAGGCTCTAGCTGAAGGCCCTGTCTCAACCTGTCTCGCGCGACCATGCTTCGTCGCGGCGGGACGGCCGCCGATGCAGGCGATCGGCGATCAGCTTTGTCGCCTTCTCGCCTCGCCTCGCGCGAAGACAGGCGACGATGAACGTGTCCTCCCAAAGCTCGCGCTGGGCGTGGCTGCCGCCGATCCGCACCAGTTCGGGCATCAACGGCCCGAGGATGCGGACGGCGCCGTCGTTGTCGGCTGACGCGAATGCCTGGATGCCGCGGCAAAGACCGATCGCGGAAGCGCCGGGCGCCAGCTTGCCCTCGGCGCGCCGTGCCTCCATTTCCGCAAGCCGTGTCTCCAGCGCGCCGCCGTTGCTCGCCGCGACCGCCAAGGCGTGGTGGACGTCGGCAAAATGCGCGCCGGCTTTCGGGAAGAATTTCTCGCCGTAGGCGGTGACTTCCTGCCAATGCGATTCAAGCCCGGTCCTTCCCGCCAGCGAGAGCCGCCACAGCAATGAGGTGGTGTCCGTCAGAATGTTCAGCGGCGGATAGGGCCGCCCCTGCGGTCTGATATGCCGTTCGTAGATGTCGAGCGCGCCGCCAGTATCGCCGTCCTCGAGCGCGATCAGTGCCAGGTGCCAGGCAAGGTGTCCCTGCAAGAAGCTTACCCGGTCGTGGGCCGGCAGCCAGCCGGACAGGAAGGCACGGCCTTGCGTCGGATCACCCTGCTCGAACAGCGCATGCGACAGGGCATGGGCCGCGCTGGCGTTTGCAGGATTCATCCAATAGGCGCGCTCGGTGGTATCGCGGCCGGTGACGACGTCGCCCGCCTCGGTTTGCGACCAGCCGAGATAGGTCAGGAACCACCAGTCCTCGCCATAATCGGCGGCGTAGCGCTGGCAAATCGAAAGCCGCGCCGCGTCGTGGTCGGCGCGCCCTGAGAAAGCGTAGAGGCCGAAGGCGCCGAGCAGCAGCGACAGGATCAGCGCGTCGCGCGGAAATTCCGCGAGGTGCTGTTCGGCAGCTTGCAATGCCTGCCTGGTCTGGCTTTCGACCACCGAGGCTACGATCTCGACATGCTGCTGCTCGCGCCGGCTCGCGGTCGCGGCCAATTGCCGGGCTATTGCCGCCTTGTCGCGGGCCGCCGCGCCTTCCATGTTGATCTGATGGACGCGGGCACGCGCCACATGCGCCAGTGCGAAATCGGGATCCTCGGCGATGGCCGCATCAAAAGCCGCATCCGCGCCGTGCCAGGCCGCAAGGATACAGTCGATGCCATCACGGTAGAGCGCCGCAGCGCGATCGGAAGCGGTCGTCAGCGGCAGGTCGTAGCGGTCCTGGTTCATCATTCGTCCTCCTGACGTGAAGGCGAAATCTAGCAGAGGCGGCTGTGACAACAATATTGCGGAAGACGCCGCGTGAAGCGGTTGAGCCAGTGGCGATCCGCCGCTAGCTTGCGGTCACGATCGGGCTAAAGGGAATCATGGCTGAGGAACTGGCGAAGACGGCAAATAATTCGACGACGGAAGACACTGCGCCGCGGAGGGCGACCGACATGCCGCTGCTGCGCATCGAGGGCGTGACGAAAAGGTTCGGCAACTTCACCGCGGTCAATCAGCTCTCACTCGACATCCGCGCCGGTGAGTTCTTCGCCCTGCTTGGCCCGAGCGGCTGCGGCAAAACCACGCTGTTGCGCATGCTGGCGGGTTTCGAGACCCCGGACGAGGGACGCCTCCTGCTTGCTGGTCGCGACATCGCGCAGGTGATGCCGCATGAGCGGCCCGTCAATATGATGTTCCAGAACTATGCGCTGTTTCCGCATCTCTCGGTGCGTGACAACATCGCATTCGGCCTGCGGCGCGCTGGCATGGCGCGCGGCGAGATCGCCGCCCGCGTCGCCGAGATGGTGGCGCTCGTCAAGCTCGAAGGGATGGAGAAACGCAAGCCCGACCAGCTTTCCGGCGGACAGCGGCAGCGCGTGGCCTTGGCGCGCTCGCTGGCACGCCGGCCGCAGGTGCTGCTGCTCGACGAGCCCTTGGCCGCGCTCGACAAGAAACTGCGGGAGAGCACGCAGGCAGAATTGATGGAATTGCAGCGCCGCCTTGGCATGACCTTCATCATCGTCACCCACGACCAGGAAGAGGCGATGACGATGGCGAGCCGGATCGGCGTGATGGACACAGGCCGCCTGGCGCAGGTCGCGACGCCGCGCGACCTCTATGAGGCGCCAGCCTCACGCTGGGTCGCCGAGTTCGTCGGCGACGTCAATCTGTTCGAGGGGCAGGTCATCTCCCGCGAGCAGGGCAGGCTGAAGGTCACGACGCGCGAGGCAGGGATCATCACCGTGACCGAACCGCGCCAGCCGGTGACGAAAGAGATCGTCACCGTCGCGATCCGGCCCGAGAAGATCAAATTATCGCGGCGCGGATTGGCGTCGAGTGCCGACGCGTTGCAAGCGATCAATCGGTTCGAGGGCGAGGTTGCGGAGATCAACTATCTCGGCGGCCTCACCGCCTACAGGATCAGGCTCGACAATGGCGCCGTGGTGCGCTCCGTGATGGCCAATACCGCGCGGCTTGACGTGGACGGCTATGGCTCGAGCGAGCGCGTGGCCGCCTGGTTCGCGCCTGACGACGGTGTGGTGCTCGAGCAATGAGCACGCGCCGTATCTTTGCCCGTCCGGCGCGCTATGCCGCCATCGCGCCATATCTTTGGATGGCGCTGTTTTTCCTGGTACCGTTCGGCTTTGTGCTGAAGATCAGCCTGTCGCAGACCGCGATCGCGCAGCCGCCCTATACGCCGGTGTTCGACCTCAGCGAGGGATGGGAAGCGTTCAAGGGCGCGTTCGAACAGTTATCGCTGGAAAATTACCGGCTGCTGATTTCTGACAATCTCTACATCCTGTCCTATCTGCGTAGCCTCGTCGTCGCCATAACCTCGACGCTGATTCTGCTCGTGATCGGCTATCCCATCGCCTACGGCATGGCGCGGCTGCCGCAGCGCTGGCAGGGCATCGCGATGATCCTGGTCATCGTGCCGTTCTGGACCTCGTTCCTAATCCGCATCTATGCCTGGATCAACATCTTGCAGCATGACGGTTTGCTCAATCGGATCCTGCTCGCATTGCATCTGGTGTCCAAGCCGGTTGTCTGGCTCTCGACAGACACCGCGATGTATATCGGCATCGTCTATTCCTATCTGCCGTTCATGATCCTGCCGCTCTACGCCACGCTCGCGAAGATGGACCGCGCGCTGCTGGAAGCCGCCGAAGATCTGGGCGCCTCGCCGCGGAAGGCCTTCTGGCTCGTGACGTTTCCGCTGTCACTGCCGGGCGTCGGGGCAGGGGTATTGCTCTGCTTCATTCCGATCGTCGGCGAGTTCGTGATCCCCGATCTCCTCGCCGGCTCCAATTCGTTGATGATCGGCCAGACGCTCTGGCTCGAATTCTTCACCAATAAGGATTGGCCGGTGGCCTCCGCCGTCGCGATTGCGCTGTTGCTGCTGCTGGTGCCGCCCCTCGTGCTCTATGACCGGCTGCAGCGCCGGCAGGTCGAGGGCCGACGCTGATGGCGCATACCGTGAACCGACTTTCGCGCTTCAACATGACCGCGCTGGCGCTCGGGCTTGCGTTCCTTTACCTGCCGATCGTGATCCTCGTGATCTTTTCGTTCAATGCGTCGCGGCTGGTGAACGTGTGGGGCGGCTGGTCGCTGCGCTGGTACATCGAGTTCTTCAACGACCGCGCCATGCTCGAAGCTGCCTGGATGAGCCTGCGCGTTGCCGCGGTTTCCGCCACATTTGCGACGCTGCTCGGCACGCTCGCGGCCATAGGCCTGGCGCGCGGCGAACGCTTTGCTGGGCGGGCGCTATTCTCCGGCATGCTCTATTCGCCGCTGGTGATGCCGGAGGTGATCTCGGGCCTGTCGCTGCTCCTGCTGTTTGTGGCGCTGAACGCCGAGCGCGGCTTCTGGACGGTGACCATCGCGCACACCACGCTGACCATGTGCTTCGTCACCGTGGTGGTGCAGTCACGCCTTGCTTCGCTTGACCGCAGTCTGGAGGAGGCCGCGATGGACCTTGGCTGCAATCCGGTGAAGGCGTTCCTGATGGTGACGCTGCCGCTGATCATCCCCGCCATTGTCGCGGGCTGGATGCTCGCCTTCACGCTGTCGCTCGACGACGTCGTGATCGCAAGCTTCACCACCGGTCCCGGCTCGGCGACGCTGCCGATCCGGATTTATTCGGAGGTGCGGCTCGGGGTGAAGCCGGAGATCAACGCGATCTGCACGCTGGTGATCGCATTGATCGCCGTGCTGATCGTGGCCGCGTCGTTCGCCTCGAAACTGTCGAGCTCTCAGGGCGAGAGCGCCGCGCCGCTGTGAGCAGTCACGACTTCACCGCGCCCGCGGTGAGGCCGCCGACCATGTAGCGCCTGAAGGCGTAGTAGATGGCGGCCGGCGGCAGCGCATAGATCAAGCCGGTGGTCATCAACAGCTCCCACGGCGAGTCATCGGCGGCAAGGAAGTTGCCGAGCGCGACGGGAAGCGTGATATCGGTGTCCTTCGACAGCAGCAGGAACGCGTAGAGATATTCGTTCCAGGCCAGCAGGATCGCGTAGGTGCCGACCGCGACCAGCGAGGGCATCATCAGAGGCACATAGACCAGGCGGAACAATTGCAGCGTGGTCGCGCCATCCATGGTCGCGGCTTCGTCGAGCTCGACCGGCAATTTGTCGGAAGCCTGCTTCAGCACCCAGATCGCGTAGGGCGAAGCGATCGTCACCATCGCCAGGATCAGCGACCAGTGACTGTTGAGCAATCCGTAATTGCCCATGGTGCGGTACATCGGCACGGCCAGGAACGCCGCCGGGATGAAATAAGTGAACAGCGCCAGGTTCATCATCGCGCGGCCGCCGGGCGCGCGCAATCGCGAGATCGAGAATGCCGCTGTGGTGGCGATGAATAGCGTCAGCGCCCCGGTCGCCAGCGCGATCACGGTTGAATTCCCGAACTGCATCCAGAAGTCACGCAGGAAGTAATGCTGCTGGCGGAACACGATCTCGAAATTGTGCAGCGTCGGATGATCGGGCCAAAGCTTGCCGGAGAACGCGTCCTCCTTCGGCGAGATCGCGAACAGGAACATGTGATAGATCGGCACCAACGTCCAGATCAGGACGGGGATGCCGATCAGGAGCAGCTTGGCCTCGGTGCCGATCTCGCGCAGGGTAGGGAGCTTCATCGCGACAACCGTTTCATCATGAAATAGACGAGTGGCAGCACCAGCGGCAGCGCGCAAACGATCGAGGCCATCGCCAGATTGAGCTGGTCGAGCCGGAGATAGCGGATGCCGAGCGTGGACAGCACATGGGTGAGGTCGGCCGGCCCGCCGCCGGTCAAGAGATAGACGCTGTTGAAGTCGCCGAGCGTCCAGATCATCGAGAGCAGCGTGCAGGTGATGTACAGCGTCTGCATCGACGGCCAGGTGATGTAGCGGAATTTTTGCCAAAAGCTCGCGCCGTCGACGGCTGCGGCCTCGAACAGGTCGTTGGAGATGGCAAGCCGCCCGGTCATCAGGATCAGCGTCCAGAACGGCAGCGACTTCCAGATGTGCACGCCGATCGCCATGGTCAGTGCCACCGTGGGATCGTTGAGCCAGTTCGGACCGTCATCGCCGGTCAAGCTGAAGATGATGTGATTGACCACGCCCCATTCCGGATTGAGCATGAAGCGTACCGACAGGATGGTCGGGATCGACGGCACCGCCCAGGGCAGGATGAACAGCACCGACAGCCACCTGATCCAGGCGCGCTGCTGGACGAAGAAGCCCGACAAAAACAGCGCGATCAGCATTTTGACGTTGATGCCGATGACGAGGAAGATCAGCGTGTTGACCGCGGCCCGCGCGAAGATCGGGTCGTTATAGAGCTCGACATAGCTTTGCGGATGGCGTGCGAGCCATAGCCCGTAACCGACGGGATAGAGCACGAAGGCCAGGAACACGAGCAGATAGGGCGCCAGCAGCAGGATGCCCCAGACTTGCGGCGTCGACAGCCGCGCCGACAGCGGCGGGCGCGGGATCGCATGATCGGAAAGCGTGATCGCCATTACTCATCCCTGTCGATTTCGTACACCTCGCCCCGCCTGCGGGGAGAGGTCGGATCGCATCGCAAGATGCGATCCGGGTGAGGGGACTCTCCGCGTACTCATATGTTTCGAGCCAGCGGAGAAAGCCCCTCACCCCGACCCTCTCCCCGCGAAGAGCGGGGAGAGGGAGAAGCGGGTGTCAGCCCGCGACCTGCTTGATGCGGGCGATCAGTTCGTCGACGGCCTTGTCCACCGGCACCTTCTCGCTGACGACGCGGTTCATGGCCTTGGCCCAGACGTTCTCGTTGTTCAGGATCGTGAACTTGTAGTTCTTGGTGAAGTCGAACGGCGTGGTGCCGCCGGTGAACTGGGTGTAGACCGCCTTGCGATGCCGGTCGGCCTGCCAGAACGGGCTCTTCTGGCCGGCGACCGTGACCGGGAACCAGCGGCCGAGCGCACCTTCGACATAGGGGCCGAGATTCTCTTCCTGCAGCAGGAATTTGACGAACTCCTTGCCCTCGGCCTTGTTCTTGGCCGCGGTGAAGATCACGCCGGTCTTGACGTCGGAGCGGTACTTGATCGGGTTGCCGTCCGGCTTGTTCGGGAAGGACGCCGTGACGATGGTTTCCTCATAGGCCTTCTTGCCGGCGGCGCGCTGCTCCGGCGTCAGTGCCTGGTTGTTCGAATCCTCGAACCATTTCGCCGCGATCGAGATCGTGAAGTTGTGGGTCATCACGATGGTCTTGTTGTGGAAGGCGACGTTGTTGTCCGGGTCCTTCCAGGTCGTCGAGGAGGGTGGCGTGCAGCCCTTGATGTAGGTGTCGGTGTAATCCTTGAGCGCGTGGATCAGCCCGTCGCGCACCTTGGGATCGTCGACCAGGAGCTTGCCGTCGTCGTCGACGAGCTTGACGTCATAGGCGTCCATGAAGGTGTAGAACGACTGGAACGAGTCGGTCGATTCCACGCCCATCGGCTGACCGACGCCGTAGATGCGGTTGCCGGTCGCCTTGCGGATCGCCGGCTGCACCTTGTCGCACCAGAACGACCAGTAATCCGCCCATTTGGTCGGGATATCGCTCGGCTTGAAGCCGGCCTGCTGCAGCATGTCGCCCCAGATCTGGACGTGCATGCTCTGCTGCTTCAGTGGGAAGCCGTAATAGCCCTTCTTCTTGGTCTGGTCGTTATAGAGGTAGGCGGTTTCCAGCGTGTTCGGGGCGAAGGCCGATTTCATCGGCAGCAGGATGTCGGAGAGGTCCTCGAGCTTGCCTTCGAACGCCCATTTGCCGCCGGCCTGCACGTCATACGTATCGGAATAGGCGACGTCGGGCACGGTGCCGGAATCGAGCGCGGCCACCGTCTTCGGGATCATGTCCTGGATCGCGTATTGCGAAAGTTCGACCTTGATGCCGGTCTTGGCTTCGAATTTCTTGATCGCCTCGAGGAGCGCGTCATCCTCGGATTTGTAGAAGCCCTTGCCCCACCAGACCGTGATCTTCTTCTCCTGCGCCATTGCCGGCGCGGTCGCGTGGATCAGCCCGATGGCGGCGACCGCGAAAGAAAGCACAGCAATACCCAACTTGGATTTCACGTTGTTCTCCCTGTCTTGATGCCGGTTTTTTTAACCGGTTGGATAAAAGACTAGCGCATGGCCGCGGCCTGATCCAGATGGCGCGTCGGAATCTTGGTCGCACGGTTCGCCTTTGAACCACGACGAAAGTCTGAAGGTTCAATTCGGCTTGGCGTTCTCGGCCGCCGTCGGCGCTCTTGTCGGGGATTCCGCGGCATCGGCAGGCGGCTGCCGCGCGCCGCCGGTGAGGCGCTCGATCACCGAGCGCACGGTGTCGCCCGTCTTGCGGTCCTTCACCGCCTTGAGCAACTGCGACGATGCCGGCGAGCGGCGGATCAGGCTTTCCGGATCCGGGAAGACCAAAGGATCGTCCCACGGCCCCTGCACCACGAACGGCAGGTCAAAACCGTTGCTGCCGCTCGGCGCCGAATTCAGGCTGGCGACGCCCTTCAGATCGTATTCCCGCGACGGCACCGAGGCGGTGCCGGTCAGCGTGATCTTGGCCGCAGGTCCTTCGAGGCGGATGTTCTCGGCGGTGGCGACGCCATCATTGAACCGCACGGCAATCGTCAGATTGTCGTAAGGCGTCGAGCCCGAGCGGAAATTGCCGCCGCCGGACAGAGGCCGCCGCTCCAGCCGCTTCAGGAGCTGCTCGATATTGAAGCCCGCGATCGCGCCATCATGACCGCTCAGCGTCGCGGTGCCATCGAGCGATTGCGCAAGCCCGAACGGACTGGAGCCGGAGGCCGTCAGCGCGACGTTGAGATTGCCGCGGCCGGTGAGCTTGCTGACGCCGAACAATTCGCTGGCGCAGGCCTGCAGGTCGACATCGGTGAACTCGAGCTGCGCCTTCACATCGGCGATGGCATCCGAGCGCGCGATCCCGAGCGAGCCCTTAGCGATGCCGCCATACATCTGCGCTTCCGCGACGGAGAGCGCCAGCGTGCCGCCGCGCAAATTGGCGCCGAGCGCGGTGCGCCCGAGTCTGGTCGAGCCGACCGTCACCCGCGCTGCCGACAGCCGCATGTCGAGGTCGGTGGCGGAGAGCGCGTTCAGATCGAACAACTGCCGGTTCCAGTCGCGCTGGCCGCCGGCGAGCAGGCGGAAGGTCGAGACATAAGGCGTGAAATCGAGGTTGCCTGCGGCGAGCGTCGCCTGCAGCGTCTGCCTGCCATTGTTGGCAAAGGTCATCACGCCCTCGGCGACATTGCCGTCGAGCTCGACATTGACATTGGTGAGCGCCACCGAGCCGCCGACAAGATTGGTGCGCGCCTTCAGCGTGAAGCGGCCGAACCCGCCGCTGCCAGGCGGGGCCTGTCCCATCCAGCGCAGCGCGTTGCGCAAGGACACGCTGTCGATGGTGGCGTTGCCCTCCATCATCAGGCTGGTCCGGTTGGCGACCGTGCCGTCGAAGGCGAGCTTGAGCGGCGCACTGGCAAGCCGCGCCTTCAGCCCCGAGCGGTCGCCCGACAACAGCGCGATGAAGTCGCTGGCGCTGATCGAGCCGTCGACGCGCTCGCCGCGCCAGTCGAACTGCCCGGTTGCGGCAAAGGAACGCGAGATCGATGGCCAGGCCAGCGACAGGTCGATATCGCCGAGCTGCTCCCTGACATGGTTGTTCTCATCCTCGTAATTGAGGATGCCGTCCTGGATGCGGATCTCCGAGAACGACATCTGGTTCTCGGCACCGGGCTTCATCGCGCGTGCGATCGTGTCGATGAACGGCGTCCAGTTGCTGTCGCCCTTGCCGTCCCTGATGACATGGATATGCGGCCGCAGCATCATGACGTCGGCGATCTCGAACCGCCGCAGCAACAGCGGCAGCAGGCGCAGATTGGCGGTGAGCACGTCGACCTGCAGCGCGGGGTCGATGGTGCCGCCGCCCTTCAGCCCGACATCATGGAACGAGACATAGCTGCCGGGGAACACCGACACATCGATATGGCCGTTGACGACGAGGTCGAGCCCGGTGACGGCGCGAATCTGCGCCTCCACCGCCTGCTGCAGGGCGTCCCGGTTCAGAAACCAGGATGTCCCGATCAGGCCAAGCAGCGCGAGGCCGAAAAACGCCGCAATCGGCATCCCCAGGCGCTTCATTCCTTGGGCCATCGTCAGTGACATATCCAGGTCGGGTTGAGGTGATCGGATATTCGAATAAAACGGGCGGCGCACCGGGCGCCCCTGCCAAGCCACGCAACTTGAAGGGTTTTCTTGACGCTTTCAAGGCCATCGTCGAGGTTGTAGGCAGGTGAGATGGCCAAAACGGGGCGTCATTGACGCATTGCGAAGATTTCGCCTAATAATCCCGGTCTGTAACGGCCGTCCGCGCCCTCGGGCTGCCAATGCCCCTCCATCAGGTCCTCTTCCATGAACAAGGTCTATCCCGACGCCAAATCGGCACTCGACGGCATCCTTAAGGACGGCATGATGATCATGTCGGGCGGCTTCGGCCTCTGCGGCATCGCCGAAACCCTCTCCGATGCCATCAGGGACTCCGGGGTCAAGAACCTGACGGTGGTCTCCAATAATGCCGGCGTCGACGGTATCGGGCTGAGCCGGCTCTTGGAGACGCGGCAGATCAAGAAGATGATTTCCTCCTATGTCGGCGAGAACAAGCTGTTCGCCCAGCAATATCTCGCCGGCGAGCTCGAGCTCGAATTCAATCCGCAGGGCACGCTGGCCGAGCGCATCCGCGCCGGCGGCGCCGGGATTCCGGCCTTCTACACCAAGACCGGTGTCGGCACGCTGATTGCCGAGGGCAAGGAAGTGAAGGAATTCGACGGCGAGAAATACATCATGGAGCGCGGCCTGTTCGCCGACCTTGCCATTATCCACGCCTGGAAGGGCGACACTGCCGGGAACCTGGTCTATCGCAAGACCGCGCGCAACTTTAACCCGATGATGGCGACGGCCGCGAAGATCACGGTGGCCGAGGTCGAGCATCTGGTTCCGGCCGGCGAGATCGATCCCGATCACATCCACACGCCAGGCATTTTCGTGAAACGCATCGTCGAGGTCGGCACGGGCAAGAAGCGGATCGAGTTCCGCAACACCCGCCCGCGCCCCGCAGCCTAAATTTAGCAGGAGAGTCCCATGGCCTGGACCCGTGAACAGATGGCGGCGCGCGCTGCGAAAGAGCTGCGCGACGGCTATTACGTCAACCTCGGTATCGGCATCCCGACGCTGGTTTCGAACTACATCCCCGAGGGGATCGACGTCAGCCTGCAGAGCGAGAACGGCATGCTCGGCATGGGTCCGTTCCCCTATGAGGGCGAGGAGGACGCCGACCTCATCAACGCCGGCAAGCAGACGGTGAGCGAATTGCCGTCGACCAGCTATTTCTCCAGCGCCGACTCCTTCGGCATGGTGCGCGGCGGTCATATCGACCTTTCGATCCTCGGCGCGATGCAGGTGGCCCAGAATGGTGATCTCGCCAACTGGATGATCCCCGGCAAGATGGTGAAGGGCATGGGAGGCGCCATGGACCTCGTCGCCGGCGTCAAGCGCGTCGTCGTGGTGATGGAGCATTCCGCCAAGGACGGCGCGAAGCTGCTGAAGCAATGCTCGCTGCCGCTGACCGGCGAACGTGTGGTCGACATGGTCGTCACTGATCTGGCCGTCTTCACCATCGACAAGCACGGCAAGGACGGCATGGCGCTGGTCGAACTCGCCGACGGCGTCACGCTCGACGAGGTCAAGTCCAAGACCGAAGCCGAGTTTCGGGTGGCGCTGAAGAACACGTGACGATGGTTGAGCAACCGGCGACATGGGTAACACTTCAAACCGACGACATGGGTAACACAATTCTCGTTTCGTTCAGGTCTGCTG
>NZ_JBEGDB010000124.1:0-23089 GCF_043638955.1 Bradyrhizobium sp. 31Argb
AGGCCGGACATATGGATGCAGCGATCCGATCACCTCAAAAGCTCTTGTGCCACGGGGGCCGTCCACATATGGGTCCCTGCATTCGCATGGACGACGCCGGCGCGGGGCTAGACGACGCCGGAGCGAGGCGTTGTCGCTCAACCCGGATCGAGCAGGAGGCCCCGTTTGCTTGAGATTGCGTCATTTCGAGGAAAAGGCCGGCAGAGTCGGTAAATGGAGTTTGAAGGCGACAGTTCAACTGCGAGCAGTCCTGCTAGCCAGATTCCAACGATTTCTCGCTACAGCAGGAGAACAAACGGGCTAATCAATGAGTAGGGGCTGGGGGTCGACATGTTCGTCAATCGACGTAAGAGCCAGCGTCGTCTGTGCAGGAGTCTCGCCAAGATCCAGTTCGGCACCGGCACCCTGCCGCGGGACTGCATGATCACGGACATCTCCGATGGCGGCGTCAAGGTGATCGCCGAATATGCGGAAATTCCCTCTGAATTCACCATCATCCTTTCGAACGGCAGCCCGCGCCAATGCCGTCTCGCCTGGCGGATCGGCTGCGAGTTCGGCGCTCAGTTCGTCGATTAGGCGTGGCGCGCGTCGCGGCCAATGAGACTCTCCAGCGGCGAGGTGAGCGGCAGGGTTGATCGATATCTGCCGCGGACGGAACTCTCTTAACCCGGATTTAGGGTTAAGCTGCGAAGCATTCTGGGCAATCGCCGACCGTGGTCAGGGTACATGTCCCAGAAGTTGCTTCACCGATCCTCCGCCGCAAGGCTCCTCGTCGGCGCGGCAGCATCGGCGGCCCTGGTGCTGGCGCTTAGCGGCTGCCAAACATCCAGCCCTTCGGACATCACGGGATCGCTCGGCGACACGGCTGAGGCCAGCCGGCCAACCGCCGACCCGCGGCGCGACCTCGAGACCTACCAAGAGCGCTTCAAGGCCAATCCGAAGGATGCCGCAGCAGCGTTGCAATACGCCAAGGCGCTGCGCGCCACCGGGCAGCGCGCGCAGGCGGTCGCCATCCTCGAGCAGGCCTCGATGACCCAGCCGAACAACAAGGCGCTGCTCGCCGGCTATGGGCGCGCGCTCGCCGACAACGGTAATTTCCAGCAGGCCTTCGACGTGCTCGGCCGCGCCCACAGCCCGGATGATCCGGATTGGCGGATCCTGTCCGCGCAGGGGGCGGCGCTCGATCAGCTCGACCGCCACGACGAGGCGCGGCAATACTATGCGAGCGCGCTCAAGATCGCACCCGATGAGCCGTCGGTGCTGTCCAATCTCGGGCTGTCCTACGTGCTGTCGAAGGAATTGCCGCAAGCCGAGGAGACGCTGCGCAAAGCCCGCAGCCGCGCGCCGAACGATCAGCGGATCAAGGCCAATTTGGCGCTCGCGGTCGGTCTGCAGGGCCGCACCGGCGAGGCGGAGAGCATCGTGAAGGCGGATGTGCCGCCGGAGGAAGCCGCCGCCAATATCGCGGCATTGAAGCGTGTGCTGGCCCGCAAGGAAGGGCCGCGGGGCGGCGGGAAGATCCCGGTGGCGGCGGCCGCCGAGTCAGATTGACACGCGGGGGCTAGGCCGAGACGCCTTTCGATCGGGCACCGACCGCGCGCAATTTCTTGATGATCGGCGACAACAGCGAATTGCGCTGCGTCCTTGTGTCGGCGCGCCCGGTCATCCGCTGCGCGATCTGCAGGAACGTCTTGGTGATGCGATGGTTGGAGGCGATCTCCGCGATCATCTGGCCGTTATTAGCGGCGGTGCCGAACAGCTTCGAATCGAAGGGAATGGCGGCGATCGGCTGGCTGTCGATGGTCTTGGCGAAGGCGCGCACCTCGATCTCGGGCCGCTTGGTCATGCCGACCTGGTTGAGGCAGTACAGCGGGGGACGGTCGTTGGGCCGCGCCGCCTTCAGCGTGTTCATCATGTTCTTGGTGTTGCGCATGTTGGCCAGATCGGGCTCGGCGACGATCAGGATGTCGTCGGCGCCGATCAGGGCGCGGCGGGTCCAGGCGGTCCATTGGTGGGGCACGTCGAGCACGATGCAGGGCGTCGTCATGCGCAGCGTGTCGAAGATGGCGTCGAAGGCGTCGGCGCCGAAATCATAGACCTGCTCCAGCGTCACCGGCGCCGCCAGCAGGCTGAGATGGTCGGTGCATTTCGCAAGCAGGCGCTCCATCAGCGCGCTGTCCGGGCGCTCCGCCTGGAACACCGCATTGGCGATGCCCTGGACCGGGTCCTGATTGTAATCGAGGCTGGCTGTGCCGAACGCGAGGTCGAGATCGATCACGACCGAATCAAGCCCGACGTCGCGCGCGATCGCCCAGGCGATGTTATGCGCGACCGTGGACGCGCCGACGCCGCCCTTGGCGCCGCAGACCGCGATCATCCTGCCGACAGTGATCGCCTCGGACGCCGAGAACAGGCCGCAGATCGAGCGCACCACGTCGAGCACCTCGACCGGGCCGACCACATAGTCGTTGACGCCGCGGCGCACCAGTTCGCGATAGGGCGCCTTGTCGTCGGCCCTGCCGATCACGACAACGCGGGTGCCGGCGTCACAAACGGTTGCAAGCTCGTCGAGGCCGGCGAGGAAGTCGCTGCCGCTCTCGGTCTCGAGCAAGATGACGTTCGGGGTCGGTGCCGTGTGATAGGCGTCGATCGCCGCAGCGATGCCGCCCATATGCACCGAGAGATGCGCCTTGGCGAGACGGCGATCCTCGCTCGCGGCCTTCACGGTTGTTGCGGTCGCCACCGTCGCGCAGAACGCCTGCACCGACACGCGCGGGGCAGGGGCGATATAGTCGTCGGCGTGCGGCGCGGCGTCGGTCTCGTTGTCAGGATGTTGGGCGCGGCTGATCATTTGCCTGTATTGCTGAGCTTGGCGTTGTCGGCTTCGGGATAGGTGGTGGTGGTCGAAACACCCTTTCGGTACTTCTCGAACGCCACGTCACGCCGCGGCGAGTAGGCCGGCGTCTCGGCGCGGGGCTGTTCGAGGTCGGCGGGATTGTCGATCATCGCCGCCAGGTTGCGCTGGCTCGCGCAACCCAGATTGTAGTCGGGCTTGTTCTGGTTGTAGCCGTAATTGTCGATCGAAGGGCCGAGATCCTCCGGCCACAACCCGCAGGGACCAGCGACCGCGGTGATCTTCGGATAGCTCAGGCGGATCGTCGCCAGCGTGCGCGGATCGTCGGGATGGTAATTGCGCAGCGTGATGGAGCGCGCGGGCACGCCCCCGGCCGCGAGCAGCGAGCGGATTTCCTGATAGGTCGCGCCGGTCGCCCGCGCATTCGGCGTGTCGACCGGCACCTCGGCGATGATCGCGCCGGTGCCTTCGCGGGTCCACGTTCGCGCCAGTCCCATCACATCGGCGCGCTGCGGAGCGGTCAGGCCGGCCCGGCCGGGCCCGACAAAGATGACCATCGAGCGATCGGCTTCGGTGACGGCAATCGGATGCCGCAGACGGTAGTCGTTGGGAACGGTCGCGGTCGTAAGGTCATCGCCGCCACTGCGGCAGGCAGCAAGCGCGACCGACAGGCCGACGAGGGCGCCCAGCCGGTACAATATGCGATGGTGATGTGCTCTGCCCGTCATCGTCGCGCCCCCAAGCTCAGTCAATGATGAAGCCGAAATTGGCGGGATAGGCTCCGACCGGCTCGGCGCGCGCCGCCACACCGTAGATGCGGTTGATGCGGGCGAGCAGCGTCGATTGCGAATCGGCCGCCGGCGCGAACCCGTCATCGGGCCGCGACAATTCCTTCTGGGCGACCGCACGCACGACATAGGGCGTCACCAGCACCATCAGCTCGGTCTCGTTGTTGACGAAGTCCTGGCTCCTGAACAGCGCGCCAAGGATGGGCAACTGGTCGACGCCGGGCATGCCGTTGATGGCCTGCTTGGTCTTCTGCTGGATCAGGCCGGCCATCGCCATCGAGCCGCCGGAGGGGATTTCCAGCGTGGTCTCGGCGCGGCGGGTGGTGATCGAAGGAACGGTCAGCGACGTGCCGCCCTGGTTCAGCGTGATGGCATTGTCGGTGGAGAGCTCGGACACTTCCGTCATGACGCGCAGGCTGATGCGGCCTTCGGTCAGCACCACCGGGGATCGGAAATTCGCCGCCGGCGATGAAGGTCGCCGATTCCCCGGAGATCGCGGTCAGGTTGGGCTCGGCCAGCGTTCGCGCCACGCCCGCGCTTTCCATCGCGCGCAAGGCGGCGGTGACGGTCGGGAGGCCCTTGGCGACCGCGGCGACAGTGCCGCCATTGTCTGGCACCAGCGGGCGGCCAAAGGCCGTAAACGGGTTGGAGTTGTTGAAGTTCACGATCGCCGTGCCGTAGTTCATGTTGGCCGAAAGATCGACGCCCATCTGCTTGACGATGTCGCGCCGCACTTCGGAAACATTGACCTTCAGCATCACCTGGTCGCGGCCGCGCACCGTGATGGAGTTGACGACCTTGTCGGCGCCGCCGACCAGCCGCGCCGCGAGGTCACCGGCCTGCTGGGCCTCGATCGGAGACGACACCGAACCGGTCAGGATCACGCCGTCGCCGACGCCTTCGATCTGGATGCCCGGCAGCGTCTGCTTCAGCGCGGCGCGCACGCCGTTGAGGTCGCGCTTCACCGCGATGTCATAGGCGGCGACCTGCTGGCCGTCGGCATCGAAGAACACGACGTTGGTCTGCCCGACCGCCGCGCCGATGATGTAGGCACGCTGCGCCGAGCGGACGACGGCGTTGGCGATCTTGGGATCGGCGACCAGGACGTCCTTCACGTCGCGCGGCAGATCGACGATCACGGATTTGCCGACGCCGAGCGCCAGGAATCGGGTCTTGGCCGGCGAACTGGCAACCGGTTGCGCGCCTTGGGTCTCGGAATCGGCGGCAATGACCGGCGAGAACGCCAGTGCGGCCGCGGCCGAAAGCAAGAGGATGCGGACCAGCGAAGACCGCATCGCAAATCTGGTTCGACCGCATTTCATGGCAGGCGTCCTTCTCACTTCTGTGTCGTTGTCGAGCTCGGGACGCCGTAGCGAACCACGTTGATGCTCTGGCCCCGCTTCGGGGGCTGATCTTGGGAGGCGCTGTCGGCGACGTTGACGTCCGCGATGCTGCGCAGCGCGAGCGACAGGACGCCGGATTGGCGCGACCGCGCCAGCGTCTCGGTCTGCTCGGGCTTCAATTCAAGCGTGACGGTCTTGCCGAGCAGGGAATTGGCACCGTCCTTCTCCTTCGGCGCCTGATCGATGGCGAGCACGCGGATATTGCTCAGGATGATCTCCGAACGGACGAGATCCGCGCTGTGCTGGTCCGGGTTCTTCTCGCGCCTGGTGAGGATGACGTCGACGCGGTCGTTCGGCAGGATGAAGCCGCCTGCAGCGGTCTCTGCCGAGATTTCCGTCGAGACCGCGCGGCTGCCTGGGGGCAGGATCGCCGCCATGAAGCCCGATCCGTCCGCCTTAACGAGCTTCTGCTCCCGGATCGGCTCGCCGGCGATGAGCGGCGCGCGCGCGATCGAGCCGATCACGTCCTTGAGGGCATCTGGCCTGTCATTGCGACGGATGAAATTGCTGCTCGCGGTCGCGGCCGGCCAAGCCTGCCATTGCAGGTTCTCCTGCTTGACCGATTGGCCGAGGCCGATATCGGACTGCGCGACCAGAACTTCGACGGTCGGCAGTTGCTGCGCGACCGGCTCGGCCGGACCAGGCTTGGTCTCGGGCTGGCGGACCAAATAGGCCGCGACGCCGCCCGCACCAAGCGCGATGGTCAGGACGACGATACGTGCGATATTCATACGCTTGACTGCTTACGCTTACCCCAGACTGCCAACGCCGCACGGCGATGGCAGCCCAACCCGGGAGCATGACTAAGGCAGCAAAGGTGTAAGGGAACTTGATGAGCGGCATGATTTGCCTGACGAGGATTTGGAGTTCTTCGTCATGGTGAACGTGCGGTTATTTGGCTGCGCCGAAAGTCCGCAAAATACCGGTACTTGCGCGCTTACATTGCCGCCTTGAGTGCCGCAAAGCCGCGGTCGAGATCGGCCTTGAGGTCGTCGAGGCTCTCGAGCCCGATATGGAGCCGCAGCGCCGGACCACCCGGCGCCCATTTGGTGGCCGTGCGGTAATCGCTGCAATCGAACGGGATGACCAGGCTTTCGAATCCGCCCCAGGAATAGCCCATGCCGAACAGCTTGACGGTGTCGAGCAGGGCGTCGACCGCTTTCTGTAGGGCCGGCTGCAGCACGATGCTGAACAGGCCCGAGGCGCCGGTGAAATCGCGCTTCCAGATCGCGTGGCCGGGATCGCTCTCGATCGCGGGGTGCAGCACTCGCGCCACTTCAGGACGCGCCTGCAGCCAGCGCGCCATCTCCAGTCCGGAGCGGTAATGCTGCGCCAGCCGGACCGACAGCGTGCGGACGCCGCGCAGCGCCAGATAGACGTCGTCGGGCCCGGCGCACACGCCGAGCAGGCGGATGCCCTCGGCGAGCAGCGGCCACGCCTTGGCATTGGCCGAAATGGTGCCGAACATGATGTCCGAGTGGCCACCGATATATTTGGTCGCCGCCTGGATGCTGATGTCGACGCCTTGCTCCAGCGAGCGATGATAGAGCGGGGTCGCCCAGGTGTTGTCGTCGATCACAAACGCGCCGTGCGCATGCGCGACGGCCGCGATCGCGGGAATGTCAGGCATCTCGAAGGATTGCGAGCCCGGCGCTTCGACCAGCATCGCGCGGGTGTTCGGCTTGACCAGGGCTTCGATGCCAGCGCCGATCAGCGGATCGAAATAGGTGGTCTCCACCCCGTAGCGCGCCAGCATGCCGTTGCAGAAATTGCGCGAGGGGCGGTAGACGTTGTCGCAGACCAGGAGATGGTCGCCGGCCTTGAGCACCGACAACAGCGCTGTGCTGATCGCCGCGAGGCCCGACGGCGTCAGCCCGACGCCGGCGCATTGCGGCCCCTCCAGCGCCATCAGCACGTCCTGCAGCGCCCGTGTCGTCGGCGTGCCGTGGCGGCCATACTGATATTCGCCGCGATGGGCATGGAGGTCGTCCGCGGTCGGATAGAGCACGGTGGAACCGTGGACGACCGGCGGATTGACGAAGCCCTTCTGGGCCTCGGCGTCCCGGCCCGCGGTCACCAGGCGGGTTTCGGGTTGTTGTGGGGGGACCGGTCCGTCGTTGGAAAAGCTCATGCGCTCGCCGTTAAAGACTTTTTGCCGCAGCAGCCGTGACGCGTCGGAAGAAGCGGGCCCGGGCCGGGTTTTTAATAACAGGACAGGGAAGAGCTACGTCAACCCCTTGACCCGGCTCGCCAGTCACTATGTGTTGCGCCCAACTTCAAGTCGCCGCACGTTGAGGGGCCTGCCGCGACCTTCGATCCAACGCTTGGCTGATTGGCACGCAAGATGCAGGCCAGTTCGGCGATTCGCTGGGGATCATCGGTCGGTCCGTTAACGTTTGAGGCGACCGCACGCAAACCTTCCCGGACGACCCCTTGAAAGGCCCTGCCATGAAACGCGTATCGCTGGTTCTCACACTTGCCCTTGCCGCCGGCCTCTCGGCGCAGGGCGCTTCGGCGCAAACCCTTAAGACGGTCAAGGACCGGGGCATGCTGTCCTGCGGGGTCAGCCAGGGCCTGCCCGGATTCTCGTCCCCCGACGACAAGGGGAACTGGACCGGGCTTGATGTGGACGTCTGCCGCGCAATCGCGGCGGCGATCTTCAACGATGGCACCAAGGTCAAGTTCGTGCCGCTGTCGGCGAAAGACCGCTTTACCGCGCTGCAGTCCGGCGAGATCGACGTGCTGTCGCGCAACACCACCTGGACGCTGTCGCGCGATACCTCGCTCGGCGCCAACTTCACCGGCGTGACCTATTATGACGGGCAGGGCTTCCTGGTGAAGAAGTCGCTGAAGGTCAATTCAGCGCTGGAGTTGAACAGCGCCTCGGTTTGCGTGCAGACCGGAACCACGACCGAGCAGAACCTCGCCGACTACTTCAAGGGCAACAACATGAAGTATGAGGTGATCGCGTTCGCCTCTGCCGATGAGACGGTGAAGGCCTATGAATCCGGCCGCTGCGACGTCTTCACTTCCGACGTCTCACAGCTTTACGCCGAGCGCCTGAAGCTCGCCAATCCCGCCGACCACGTCGTCCTGCCTGAGGTGATCTCCAAGGAGCCGCTCGGCCCGATGGTCCGCCATGGCGACGACCAATGGTTCGACATCGTGAAATGGACGCTGTTTGCGATGGTCGATGCCGAGGAACTCTCCGTCACCCAGAAGAACGTCGACGAGATGGCCAAATCTGACAAGCCGGAGCTGAAGCGCGCCTTCGGCACCGACGGCAATCTCGGCGAACAGCTCGGCTTGACCAAGGACTGGTTCGCGCGGATCGTGAAGTCGGTCGGTAATTACGGCGAGGCGTTTGATCGCAACGTCGGCGCGGGCTCGAAACTCGGCATCGCCCGCGGTCTCAATAACCTCTGGAATAAGGGCGGTATCCAGTACGCGCCGCCGATCCGCTGATCCGATAGGCGTGCGGCGATGGCCATCGAGCCCCGGAAACCACCGTCGCAGTTTTTGCTCAAGCTGCAACGTCCGCTCGGCGGCCGCGCAGGATGGGGAGGCTTCGTCCTCCAGCTCCTGTTCGTCGCCGTGCTCGCCTGGATTGCCTATGAGATCGTGGCCAATGCCCGCGCCAACCTTCAGGCGCAGCGGATCACCGCAGGCTTTGGCTTCCTGCAGAACACCGCTGGCTTTGACGTCAGCCAGAACCTGATCCCGTACACGGGCTCGGACACTTATACGCGCGTCTTCTTCGTGGGACTGGTGAATACGCTGCTGGTCTCGGTGATCGGCATCTTCTTCGCCACCGTGATCGGCTTCATGGTGGCGCTCGGGCGGCTGTCGCCGAACTGGCTGTTGTCGCGGATTTCCGGCGCCTATGTCGAACTGGTGCGCAACCTGCCGATCTTGTTTCAGATACTGTTTTGGTATCTGGCGGTGCTCGCGGCTCTGCCCAGTCCGCGGCAGAGCGTCTCCGTGTTCGGCATGTTCTTCCTCAACAACCGCGGCCTGGTGATTCCAAGGCCGATTGGCAATCCCGGCTTCGAACCGTTTGTCGTCGCGGTCTTGGTTGCGATCGTGGCGGCGCTGGTGCTTTGGCGCTACGCGCGGCGGCAGCTCTACCAGTATGGCAGGATGATCACGATCTGGCCCTACCTGCTGGGCCTTCTGATCGGGCTGCCGCTGGTGACGTCGCTGATCTTCGGCGCGCCGGTTACCTTCGAGATGCCAGTGCTGAGGGGCTTCAATTTCGCCGGCGGCTCGCGCCTGATTCCGGAGTTCGTGGCGCTGACGCTTGCGCTGTCGACCTACACAGCCGCTTTCATCGCCGAGATCGTGCGCGCCGGCATCCTGTCCGTGCACAAGGGACAGATGGAGGCCGGCTCCTCGCTCGGGCTGCACCGCGGTGAGGTGCTGCGGCTGATCGTGATCCCGCAGGCGATGCGCGTGATCCTACCGCCGCTCACCAACCAGTATCTCAACCTCACCAAGAACTCCTCGCTCGCGGTCGCGATCGGCTATCCCGACCTGGTGTCGGTGTTCGCCGGAACGACGCTGAGCCAGACCGGCCAGGCGATCGAGATCATCGGCATCACCATGGGCGTCTATCTCCTGATCTCGCTGGTGACGAGCGCGATCATGAGCTTCTATGGCTGGCGGATCAGTCGGAGCATGGGCTGATGAGCGATTTCGCCGTTTCCAATTTCGTCCGCGAGGAACTCGTTCCGCAGCGGCCCGCGCCGGTGAAGACCACGGGTCTCGTGGGCTTCCTGCGCACGCGGCTGTTCAATTCGCCGACCAACATCCTGATCACGATCGTCAGCGTGCTCCTGCTGTGGTTCGTGCTCGTCCCCACGGTCAAATTCCTGTTTGTGGATGCAGTCTGGACCGGCACGGACCGCGCCGCGTGCCTGGCCGAGACTGCCGGGCATCCGGTCGGCGCCTGCTGGCCGTTCATCCAGGCCAAGCTCAGCCAGTTCATCTATGGATTCTATCCGGAGCCGGAGCGCTGGGGGGTCAACCTGACCTTCTTCCTGGCGGCTGTGCTGCTGTTGCCGCTGTTGATTCCTCGGCTCCCGGCCAAGGGCATCAATGCCAGCCTGTTCTTCCTGGCTTTTCCGGTGGTCGCATTCTTCTTGCTGCGCGGCGGCGGGCTCGATGGTTTTGCCGTGAGCTGGATCACGTCGCTATTGTCGGGCTTCAACGACAGCATCGGCGACGGCGGGCGCAAGCTCGCGGCGGCCGGCGAAGCCGCCGCCGTGATCGGGCCGGCGCTCTGGGGGCTCGGAAAGCTGATCGTCCTGATCAGCACGGTGATCTCCTGGGGGCTGCTACCCCTGCAATGGCTGCTCGACCAGATCCAGAGCGCAGGCCAGCCGGTCTGGATCGATTTCGCGATCACCGCCGTGATCGTCTCGCTGCTGCTGTTCTTCCTCGGTGGCGGTTTCCGCACCGGCTGGCGGCCGCTGGTCGTCAGTCTCGCGACCTTTGCCGGCATTGGGCTGGTGATATCAGTCATGAAGCTCGACCGCGGCGGCTTCCCCGTGGTCGACACCCGGCTGTGGGGCGGCTTGCTGGTGACGCTGGTCGCTTCGGTGACAGGCATCGTCACTTCGATGCCGGTCGGCATTGCGCTGGCGCTCGGCCGACGCTCGACCATCCCCTTGATCCGTATTTTCTCGATCGCCTTCATCGAGTTCTGGCGCGGCGTGCCGCTGATCACGGTGCTGTTCTTTGCGACCTATATGCTGCCGCTGTTCGTGCCGACCGGCTTCACCATCGACGGTCTGGTGCGCGCGCTGATCGGCATTGCGCTGTTCGCCGGCGCCTATCAGGCCGAGGTCATCAGGGGTGGGCTGCAGGCGATCCCGCGCGGGCAGGGGGAGGCGGCAAGCGCGCTCGGCCTGTCCTGGTGGAAGACGACGGCGCTGATCGTCCTGCCGCAGGCGCTGCGCCACGTCATTCCCGGCCTTGTCAACAGCTTCATCGCGCTGTTCAAAGACACCTCGCTGGTGTCGATCGTCGCGCTGTTCGACCTGCTCGGCCAATTGCGCGCTTCCTTCAGCGATCCCACCTGGGCGACGCCGACCACGGCTTTCACCGGCTTTGCCTTCACCGGGCTGATCTATTTCGTCTTCTGTTTCGGCATGTCGCGCTATTCTCTGTTCGTCGAGAACAGGCTGAACGCGCACCGGCGCAACTGAGTGAAATTCGCCATGAGTTCGAATCCGATCGTCAGCATCAAGGGCCTCAACAAGTGGTACGGCGAGTTCCACGTGCTGCGCGACATCAATCTCGAAGTCGGCCGGGGCGAGCGCATCGTGATCTGCGGCCCTTCGGGCTCCGGCAAGTCGACGCTGATCCGCTGCATCAACGCGCTGGAGGAGTTTCAGGAAGGCGAGATCATCGTCGATAACATTGAACTCGGTCCGAACTTGCGGCGCGTCGACGAGGTCCGGCGCGAGGTTGGCATGGTGTTCCAGAGCTTCAACCTGTTTCCGCATCTGACCGTGCTCGACAACTGTACGCTGGCGCCGATCTGGGTGCGCAACATCCCGAAGAGGAACGCAGAGGCCTCAGCGATGAAGTTCCTGGAGCGGGTAAAAATCCCGCATCAGGCCAGCAAATATCCGGGCCAGATGTCCGGCGGCCAGCAGCAGCGCGTCGCGATCGCGCGTGCGCTCACGATGAACCCGAAGGTGATGCTGTTCGACGAGCCGACCTCGGCGCTCGACCCGGAAATGGTGAAGGAAGTCCTGGACACCATGGTCGACCTCGCCAAAGAGGGCATGACCATGCTGGTCGTCACCCACGAGATGGGATTTGCCCGCGAGGTCGCCGACCGCGTCATCTTCATGGACGCCGGCCAGATCATCGAGTCGAACACGCCGAAGGAATTCTTCGCCCATCCGCAGCACGCGCGGACGAAGCTGTTCCTCAGTCAGATCTTGAGATGAGCGAATAGCGAATGGCGAGTAGCGAATAGGGCAATCCATTCGCTACTCACTACTCGCGTCCTAAACAAACGGCACGTCGATCTTGGTGCGCTTCTCGAGCCATGCCGGCACCGGCAGGTTCTTCGAGCGCATGAAATCCGGATTGAAGAGCTTGGACTGATAGCGGTTGCCGGAGTCGGCGAGGATCGTCACGATCGTCTTGCCGGGCCCGAGCTGCTTTGCCAGGTGGATCGCGCCGGCGATGTTGATGCCGGTCGAACCGCCGAGGCAGAGGCCCTCATGCTCCAGGAGTTCGTAAATCACGGTGACCGCTTCTTCGTCCGAAATCAGGAAGGCGTCATCGACCTTGGCGGTCTCGATGATGGACGTGACGCGGCCAAGACCGATGCCCTCGGTGATCGAGTCGCCCGGCGTCGATTTGGCCTCGCCATGCTTGAACAGTTCGTACATCGCAAAGCCGTGCGGATCGGCGCAGGCGGTGACGATGCCGTTGTTCTTTTCCTTCAGGGCGCGGCTGATCCCGGCGAGCGTGCCGCCGGTGCCGACCGAGCAGATGAAACCGTCGACCTTGCCGCCGGTCTGCTGCCAGATCTCCGGGCCGGTCGAGTCGTAGTGCGCCTTGGCGTTGTCGAGGTTGTTCCACTGGTCGGCGAACAACACGCCGTTCGGCTCAGTCTTGCGAAGTTCGTCAGCTAGCCGTTTGCCGACATGCTGATAGTTGTTCGGATTGGAGTAGGGCAGCGCCGGCACCTCGAGCAATTCGGCGCCGCACAGCCGCAGCATGTCCTTCTTTTCCTGGCTCTGGGTTTCCGGGATCAGGATCAGGGTCCGGTAGCCGCGGGCGCTGGCGACGACCGCGAGCCCGATGCCGGTATTGCCGGCGGTCGATTCCACCACCAGCCCGCCCGGCTTGAGCGCGCCACGTTTCTCCGCCTCCAGGATCATCCACTTGCCGGCGCGGTCCTTGACCGACTGGCCGGGATTCATGAACTCGGCCTTGCCCAGGATGGTGCATCCGGTCAGCTCGGAGGCACGCTTCAGCTTGATCAGCGGCGTATTGCCGATGGCTTCGACGACGTCGTTGTTGATTGTCATGTCGGGGGTATTCTTTGCCGGTTATTTCGCTCCCGGCTGACCCTAGTGCGGGGGCGGCAAAAGGGAAAGGCCCCCTTGCGCCGCGGTGCGAGCCGGCCCGAATCGACCCACCGGTCCGCGGCAATCTGCCTCGCGACTCTCGGTCCGCGAAATGGGGTGCCGGATGGTGTCGGAGCATTGGGGATTCGGGGCAACAGGCGCTCGGAAATCCCCATGAAATCTTCGTAAGATTCCGGCAGCTTCCGGTGCCGACAAAATTGAAGTAAGGCCTGTAAGATAAGGACAACTTGCTATTCGGAGGTTCCCTGGTTGAACTTGGCCAGGGTCTCTCGTCGGTTGGCAGGACTGTCCGCTTGCTATGCCCCCGGAGTAGTATGACGGGGCGGTTCCATTGGAAGCGTCACTCCGTGAAGGTTCTACAGACTATCCCCCAACGCGTTGCGAACTCATCGCGACTTGATTCGGCGCGCGGAGGAGAACGGAGGTGACCCAGCGCATCCGGGGGGCTGCTGTCGGCGCACGGCTGCGCGCGCCTGTGCCAAGCCTGCGAACCGTGTTGCGCATGTTTGCGGGTTTTGTGATTGCCGCGAGCTCGGCCGGCTGCATCCTGACCAAGGATCTTCCCGATCCTGCGCTGGATATTCCCGGCGGCTACAAGGCGGCGCGGCAGACAAAGGCCTCAGACGCGCCGCCGACGCTCGACTGGTGGCGTGGCTTTCGCTCGACGGAACTGACGACGCTGATGGAAGAAGCCCAGCGGGTCAATCTGGACATTGCGGCGGCGGTGGCGCGTTTCAAGCAAGCGGACGCGCAGGCTCGGATTGCCGGCGCGGCCTTGCTGCCGACGCTGTCCGGCAGTGGATCAGAGACCTATTCGCGTACCTCCGGCTCGAGCGCAAGCGGCTTGAGCATCGGCGGGCGCGAGGTGGTCAATTACAACGCCTCGCTTGCCGCGAGCTATCAGCTCGATTTCTGGGGCCAGAACCGCGACGCTGCGCAGGCTGCGGAAGAGACCGCGGTCGCCAGCCGCTTCGACCGCGAGGTGGTGGCGCTGACCACACTGACCGCCGTTGCCAATGCCTATTTCCAGGTGCTGACGTCGCAGGATCGAATTCGCACCGCCCAGCGCAACATCGCCAGCGCCGAGCGTGTCCTCAACGCGATCAGGGATCGCTTCAAGGCCGGCACCGGCACCGATCTCGACGTCGCGCAGCAGGAGAGCCTGGTGGCCAACCAGCGCGCGTTGGTGCCACCGCTCCGGCAGACCCTCGACCAGAACATCAATGCGCTGGCGACGCTGGTGTCGCGGCCGCCGGAGAGCGTGCGCATCACCGGCGGCTCGCTCAACAACATCGCCATTCCACGGGTAACCCCGGGCCTGCCGTCGGGGCTGTTGACGCAGCGTCCCGACATCAGGCGACAGGAGGCACAGCTCGCAGCCGCCACCGCCAATGTCGGCAGCGCCCGCGCGCAGTTCTTTCCGAGTATCCAGTTGACCGGGCAGGGCGGCTATCAGAGTTCGGCGCTGTCGGCGCTATTCCAGCCGCATGCGGCGTTCTTCAGCCTGGTCGGCAGCGCGACGCAGCCGATCTTCGACGGCGGGCGGATCCTCGGCAATTTCGAATTAACGCAGGCGCAGCAGGATGAACTGCTGCAAGCCTATCGCAAGGCGGTGGTGCAATCCTTTGCCGACGTCGACAGCGCGCTGGTGGCAATACGCGAGACCACGATCCGGCTGAGGCTGCAGCGTGACGTCGTGGCGTCGTCACAGCGGGCGTTTCAATTGGCCGAACAGCAGTTGCAGGCCGGAACTGCTGACATCGTAACTGTGCTACAGACCCAACAGACTCTATTCCAGGCCGAGGACGCGCTGTGGCAGGCGCAACTGGCCCGCCTGCAGGCGATCATCAGCCTGTATCAGGCGCTGGGCGGCGGCTGGGAGCCAAAGGTGGAGAGATCGGTCGATGCTCTTTAAGCCGGAAGCAAAGGACAACGCGAAGGCTGCGGAGGTAAACAAGCCGGGCTTGTTGTCGCGCCTGCTCAAGCGGATGGTGTCGCTGATCATTGCCGCCGTAATCCTCGGCGGCCTCGGCTATATCGGCTGGCTGGCCTGGCAGCAGAAGGGGGGCGGCCACAACGCCAACGCACGGCCTGACCTGCCGGTGCCGGTGCTGGCGGCCATGCCGCGCGTGCAGGACGTGCCGGTCTATCTCGACGGCGTCGGCTCGGTGCGCGCGCTGAATACGGTCACGGTTCGCTCGCAGGTCGACGGCAAGCTGATCAAGGTGAACTTTGTCGAGGGGCAGGACGTCAAGAAGGAAGACGTGCTCGCCGAAATCGATCCCGCGATCTATCAGGCGCAGTACGATCAGGCCGTCGCCAAGAAGGCGCAGGATGAGGCGCTGCTCGCCAACCAGCGGCTCGACCTCGCGCGCTACCAGCAGCTCGCTCAAACCAACGCCGGTTCGAAGCAGCAGTATGACACCCAGAAGGCGGTGGTTGCGCAGCAGGAAGCGCTGGTGAAGGCAGATCAGGCCGCGATCGACAACGCGGCGGCGACGCTGAGCTACACCAAGGTCGTTGCGCCGATCTCGGGCCGCGCGGGCCTCCGCCAAGTCGACCAGGGCAACATCATCCATGGCTCCGACACCACCGGCCTCGTCGTTCTCACCCAGTTGCAGCCGATCGCGGTGTGGTTCAGCCTGCCGCAGCAGCAGATCGTGCGGGTGAATGCCGCGGCCGGCCAGGGCACGCTCGCGGTCGATGTGTTCGGCAATGACGGCGTGACCGTGATCGATACCGGCAAACTGACCGGCATCGACAATCAGGTCGACCCAACCACCGGCACGCTGAAACTGAAAGCGGAATTTCCCAACGGCAATTTCCAGCTCTGGCCCGGCCAATTCGTCAATGTGCGGCTGAAGGTCGAGACGTTGCCGAAGGCGATCGTGGTGCCGACCTCGGCCGTGCAGCGCGGGCCCGCCGGAACATTCAGCTATGTGATCGGCGAGGACAATATCGTCACCGCAAAACCGGTGACGGTCATCCAGCAGAACGAGCATGACGCCGTGATCGGCAAGGGGATCGCGGCCTCTGACCGCGTCGTCACGACGGGATTTGCCAATCTCGCCGATGGATCGAAAGTCATCGTCGGCAAGGACGACGCCGCGCCGACCGCCGATCTCGCGCCGCGCAAGCGCAGCCGCAGCCCGGATGCCAAGAACGGCCAAGCCAAGGATGGTCAGGCCAAAGATGGCCAGGCAAAGGACGGCGAACATCGTTCGCGGCGCGAGCGCACGCAGGGCGAGGGCGACCAGAAGGGCTCGAGCGGGGCGGCAACGGGGGGTGAAACGTCAGGCGGCGCAGCGAAGTCGCAGCCATGACCGGACGATCAACCTAGAGCATGATCCGGAAAAATGGAAACCGGTTTTCCGAAAAGATCATGCTGAAATTAATGTCTGACTTCGCAAGGACGAGTACGCAAAGCCATGGGCGTCTCTGAACCGTTCATCCGCCGGCCGATCGCGACCTCGCTGCTCGGGATCGCGCTTCTGATCGGCGGCGCGCTCGGCTATTTCGCGCTGCCGGTCTCGGCGCTGCCGCAGGTCGACTTCCCGACGGTGCAGGTGTCGACGCAACTGCCGGGCGCCAGCCCCGATGTGATCGCGTCCCTGATCACGGCACCGCTCGAACGCCAGCTCGGACAGATCCCGTCGCTGTCGTCGATGAATTCGACCAGCTCGTTCGGCGTCAGCCAGATTTCGCTGCAGTTCGATCTCAACCGCGACATCGATGGCGCGACCCAGGACGTCCAGGCTGCGATCAATGCCGCCGCGGGGGTATTGCCGAAGAATCTTCCATACCCGCCGGTGTACGCGAAAGTGAATCCGGCGGATGCGCCGGTCATGACGCTGGCGCTGACATCGGAGACGATCTCGCTGCGCGCGATGAGCGACCTCGCCGACACGATCCTTGGCCAGCGGCTGAGCCAAATTTCCGGTGTCGGTCGCGTCGCCGTGCTCGGCGGGCTGAAACCGGCGGTGCGGGTGCAGGCCGATCTGGCGCGGCTTGCGGCCTATGGCATCTCGATGGAGGACCTGCGCAACGCCATTGCCGGCGCCAACGTCTCGGGCCCGAAAGGATCGCTCGACGGCGCGCAGCAAGCCTACACGATCGCCGCCAACGACCAGATCGCGGCAGCGGAGGCCTACAAGCCGATCATCATCGCCTATCGCAACGGCTCGCCGGTGACGATCGGCGACGTGGCCGTGATCGTCGACGGGCTCGAGAACGACCGCACCGGCGGCTGGTACCAGGGCACCCCGGCGGTCATCATCGACATCCAGCGCCAACCCGGCGCCAATGTCATCGAGGTCGTCCGCCAGATCCGCGACGAGATCCCGCGGTTGCAACGCCTGATTCCGGCCGGCGTCAACCTGACCATCGTCAGCGATCGCACCGTCACCATCCGCGCCTCCGTCCGCGACGTGCAGTTTACGCTGATCCTGAGCGTCGTGCTGGTGACGCTGGTGGTGCTGCTGTTCCTGCGCTCCCTGCGCGCCACGCTGATCGCGGGCGTCGCGCTGCCGCTGTCTTTGATCACGAGCTTCGGCATCATGTATTTTGCCGGCTTCAGCCTCGACAATCTGTCGCTGATGGCGCTGACGATCGGCACCGGATTCGTGGTCGACGACGCCATCGTGATGATCGAGAACATCGTCCGCCACATGGAGGAGGGCGAGTCGGTGATGGAAGCCGCGCTCAAGGGCGCGAGCGAGATCGGCTTCACCGTGATCTCGCTGACGCTGTCGCTGATCGCGGTCTTCATCCCGCTGTTGTTCATGTCCGGGCCGGTCGGGCGCATGTTCCGCGAATTTGCGCTGACGCTGACGATTGCGGTGGTGACCTCGGCGGTAGTCTCGCTGACGTTGACGCCGATGATGTGCTCGCGCCTCTTGAAGCATGTCGGCGAGGAATTCGTGCTGCCGGGCCTTGGCGCCATCAGCGGCTTCATCGACCGTATGGTCGAGTTCTACCACCGCACGCTGCTGTGGGTGCTGCAGCGCCAGCGCGCGACCCTGCTGGTGACCTTCGCCACCATCGCGCTCACGCTGTTCATGTATGTGATCGCGCCAAAGGGCTTCCTGCCGCTGCAGGATACGTCATCGATAACAGCGGTGACCGAGGCAGGCCCGGACGTCTCCTTCGCCGAAATGCAGGCCCGACAGACCAAGGCGGCGGACCTGATCAAGTCGGACCCGGACGTGACCGGCGTGGTTTCCGTGATCGGCGCTGGCTCCGTCAACCCGACCACCAATGTCGGCCGGCTCGTGATGACGCTCAGGCCGCTCGGCGAGCGGCGTGACGGCATTTCGACGGTGGTGGCGCGGCTGAAGCAGAAGACGGCGTCGATCCCCGGCATGACCATCTATTTCCAGCCGGTGCAGGACGTGCAGATTTCGACACAGTCGAGCCGGTCGCAGTACCAGTACACGCTGAACGGCACGGACGCCAAAGAGGTGTCGCTCTGGGCGGGCAAGCTGGTCGCCGAGATACGGCGCGATCCGATGTTCCGCGACGTGTCGTCGGAGGCGCAGGAGGCCGGCCTCCGGGCCGCGCTCGATATCAATCGCCAGCGCGCGGGCCAGCTCGGCGTCAGCCTGCAGGCCGTCAACGACACCCTGAACGACGCGTTCGCGCAGCGGCAGATTTCGACCATTTACGGACAGGCCAACCAGTACCGCGTCGTGCTGGAGGCGCTGCCGATGTATCAGCGCGATCCATCGATCCTCGACAAGCTGTATTTGCCCGGCGTGAACGGCGCGCAGGTGCCGCTGTCGGCAGTGGCGACGCTGACGCGTACCACGGCGCCGCTCGCGATCTCGCACCAGGCGCAATTCCCGGCGGTGTCGCTCAGCTTCAACCTCGCGCCCGGCGAGGCGCTCGGCGATGCCGTTGAAGCGGTGAAGGCGCTCGAGACCCGGATCGGCATGCCCAACAGCATCGTCGGGGTCTACACCGGCGACGCTGCGGAATTTTCCAGATCGCTCGCCGGCCAGCCCTGGCTGATCCTCGCCGCGATCATCACGATCTACATCGTGCTGGGCGTGCTCTATGAGAGCTACATCCACCCGATCACGATCCTGTCGACGCTGCCTTCGGCAGGCGTCGGCGCCATCCTGGCGCTGATGCTGTTCGGGCAGGACCTTTCGGTCATCGGCCTGATCGGAATCATTCTCCTGATGGGCATCGTCAAGAAGAACGCGATCATGATGATCGACTTCGCGCTGGAGGCGGAGCGGCACAAGGGCATGTCGCCCTATGACGCGATCGTGCAGGCCTGCCTGCTGCGGTTCCGGCCGATCATGATGACGACATTGGCGGCGCTGTTCGGCGCGCTGCCGCTTGCGATCGAAAGCGGCACCGGCGCCGAGCTGCGCTTCCCGCTCGGCATTTCCATCATCGGCGGCCTCCTGCTCAGCCAGTTGCTGACGCTCTACACGACGCCCGTGATCTACCTCGCGCTCGACCGGCTGAACCGCAGGATCGAGCACGCGCTGCCAGACCCGGGGCCGCAGGGCCCGCCGGTCGCGGGGGCGACCGAGGGGATGCAGTGATGGCATCGATCTCGATCTCGGAGCCCTTCATCCGTCGTCCGGTCGGCACCACGCTCATGGCGATCGGGCTCTTCCTGCTCGGGATCGTGGCGTACGAGTTCCTGCCGGTGGCGTCGGTTCCGAACGTCGATTTCCCGATGATCAGGGTGTTCGCATCGCGGCCGGGCGCCGACCCGTCGGTGATGGCTGCGACGGTGGCGGCGCCGCTGGAGCGCCGGCTCGGCGAGATCGCGGACGTGGAGCAGATCACGTCGGTCAGCTCGCTCGGCAGCACCAGCATCCAGGTGCAGTTCGCGATCGGTCGCAACATCGATCGCGCCGCCCGCGACGTGCAGGCGGCAATCAACGCCTCGATGGCGGATCTGCCGACCGACCTGCCGACATTGCCGATCTTCAGGAAGGCCAATCCTGCGGCGGCGCCGGTATTCGTGCTGGCGCTGACGTCGAAGACGATGTCGACCAGCGCGATGTACGACGTTGCGGATACCGTGCTCGCGCAGCGCATCTCGCAAGTGCCGGGCGTGGGCGAGGTCACGGTCTCGGGCGCCGATCAGCCGGCGGTCCGGATCTCGCTCAATCCGGTGGCGCTGTCGAATGCGGGCATTGCCACGGAGGACGTCCGCCAGGCCATCGTCAATGCCAATCCGCTCGGGCCGGTCGGCATCTTCAATGGCGGCCGCCAGAGCGAGACGCTCTCGATCAATCCGCAGATGCGAACCGCCGCCGAGTTCCGCAACATCCTGATCAAGAGTGCGAACGGCAATTTCGTCCGCCTCTCTGATGTCGCCGAAATCGAAGACAGCGTGCGCAACGTCCGCTCGGTCGCCTGGTTCAACAAGCAGCCGGCGGTCCTGATCCAGATCACCAAGCAGGGCGACGCCAATGTCATCGACACCGTCAACCGTGTGACGGCGATGCTGCCGGAGCTGAAGCAGTGGATCCCCGCCGGTCTCGAGATTTCCACCCTCGTGGACCGCACCGGCACCATCCGCGCCAGCGTGCTCGACATGCAACTGACGCTGCTTGCCACGGCCGGGCTCGTCATGGTCGTGGTGTTCGTGTTCCTGCGCCGCTTGACGCCGACGATTGCGGCGGGCGTCTCGGTGCCGCTGGCGCTCGCGGGCACGTGCGCCGGCATGTGGCTCGCCGGTTTCTCGATCGACAATCTGTCGCTGATGGCGCTGGCGATCTCCGTCGGCTTCGTGGTCGACGACGCGATCGTGATGATCGAGAACATGTACCGCAATCTCGAGCAGGGCATGGCGCCTTATCCGGCGGCACTGGAGGGGGCCAAGCAGATCGGCTTCACCGTGGTTTCGATTTCGCTGTCGCTGATCGCCGCCTTCACGCCGCTGATCTTCATGGACGGCATCGTCGGCCGGCTGTTGCGTGAATTCTCGCTGACGCTGACCTTCGCCATCCTGGTCTCGACCCTGGTGTCGCTGACGATCACCCCGATGATCTGTGCGCATTACATCAAGGAAGCGACCTCCGATCGCGCCACCTGGTTCGATCGTCTGATCGAGGGAACCCTGTCGCGCATCGTGCGCTTCTATATGTGGACGCTGCGCGGCGTGCTCGATTTTCCGTTCCTGACCTTGCTCGTCTTCTTCGCCACGATCGCGCTGACTGTGACGCTCTACATCAAGACGCCGAAGGGCTATTTCCCGACCGACGACAGCGGCTTCGTCATCGGCGCAACGCGGGCATCGCCTGACACCTCGTTCCAGGCCATGCTCAAATTGCAGCAACAGGTGGCCGACATCGTGATGGCCGATCCTGCGGTCGCCGGAATCGGCTCTTCGCTCGGGAGCGGGGGGATGGGCGGTGGCGCCAACCGAGGCACCATGTTCATTAGCCTGAAGTCGCCGGAGGAGCGGGGAGGAGTTTCTACGCAGCTTGTGATCGATCGCCTGCGCCGCAACCTGTTCACGGTGCCGGGCATCCGCCTGTTCATGTTCGCGGCTCAGGACGTCCGCGCCGGCGGACGACAGAGCGATTCCGACTACCAGTACACGCTCTCGAGCGCCGATCTCGACTTGTTGCAGAAGTGGGCGCCGATCGTCGCCAAGCGCATGGAGACCGTTGAAGGTATCACCGACGTCTCCAGCGATCGCGACCCCGGCGGATTGCAGCTCAATTTGGTGATCGACCGCAAGACCGCCTCAAGCCTCGGCGTCCGCGTGCAGGATATCGACAACGCGCTCAACAACGCGTTCTCGCAGCGGCAGATCTCGATCGTCTATACCCAGCGCAACCAATACATGGTGGTGCTGGAGATCGATCCGAAATTCCAGACCGATCCGGCCAATCTCGAGCGCATCTACGTGGCCGGCGCCAACGGCGTTCAGGTGCCGTTGTCGGCCGTCGTCCATTACCAGCGCGGGCTGGCGCCGCTGGCCGTCTACCACACGCAGTCGTTCCCCTCGACCACGGTTTCATTCAATCTGCTGCCGAACGTGCCGCTGGACGAGGCGACGTCGAATATCCAGCGCGCTGTCGATGAATTGCACATGCCTGAAGGCATTCGTGGCAGCTTTGACGGCAACGCCGGCGACTTCAACAAGACCAGCGGGAGGCAGCCGCTCCTGATCCTGGGGGCGCTGGTTGCGATGTATATCGTGCTCGGGGTGCTCTATGAGAGCCTGGCCCATCCGCTGACAATCATCTCGACCTTGCCGTCCGCAGGGCTGGGCGCGCTGCTGGCGCTGCAACTGACCGGCACGCCGCTGACCGTGATCGCCTTTGTCGGCATCATCCTCTTGATCGGCATCGTCAAGAAGAACGGCATCATGATGGTCGATTTCGCGCTGGACGCCGAGCGGCAGCGCGGCCTGTCTTCGGCGGACGCGATCTTCGAGGCCTGCAGCGCAAGGTTCCGGCCGATCCTGATGACGACCATGGCGGCGCTGTTTGCCGGCATTCCGCTGGTGCTCGCCACCGGTCCCGGGACGGAGCTGCGCCGGCCGCTCGGCATCACCATTATCGGCGGACTGTTCGTTTCGCAGATCCTGACGCTCTACACCACGCCTGTGATTTACCTGTTGATCGACCGGTTGCGGCGGCGCGCCGAACCAGCCGCGCTGGCAGCGCCCGCGGAATAGTTGAATTGGCGGCCGCGTAGCGTATAGCGGGCGGATGACGGAATCAGATCAGACAATCCTTGCCGAGCCGGTCGCGGACTGTCCACATTGCGGCAAGCCGATGCCGCTGTGCATCTGCGACAGTGTTACGCCAATCGGGAACCGGATTGGGGTCCTGATCCTGCAGCATCCGCAGGAGCAGGATAGGGCGTAACCGGCATGAGGCCCCCACCTAGCCATCCTTCGGCTTGCGCGCGATACAGCCTGGCATGAGCGGATCGGTGGAG